>JANMAV010000022.1:0-11706 GCA_031360055.1 Ferruginibacter sp. | reverse complement strand
AATTGTACCATAATTAGTTAATTAAATACAACATAAATGTATAACAATCAATTGATTATAGCAAAATTAATACCCCTTTTTTATAAACATAAAAATAAAATATGTGCATAAAAAGAGACTGCCCTTTTGAGACAGCCGCTTTTTTTATCTATCCTTATTTAAAGTAGTATAAAAAATGTTTTTATAAAATTATCTTCATTTTCCGTTAATTGATTGTTTTCTAAAAAATTTATGGCATTTGTATGCGTAATGAAATTGCTTCTTAGCCAATTTTTGCTAAGTTTTATTTTTTTAAAGCTTGTAACAGCTGTGGTATTGTCACTGTAATAATAACTAGATGCTTCTACAAATTCTCTAAAATCTTTTTTTGCATAACTATCAGTTGGTAACTCAATAGTAGTTTTAATGGCTTTATAAAGGGTTTGTTTACCGTTAGAAACTATTTTTTGATAGAAACCTTTTTGTTTACCATCAATCAATTCACCACTTATAAAGTGCATATCTTCTACAATTTTTTCTTCAAAATTTTTACTAATAATAAACGAATCTACCAAGTTAGCATCGTATAGTAACCCATTATCTACCGGTGTTTTAAACATTAATTGCTGCATATACGTATCATACATAACCTTGTCGTACGATATGATATTGCCTGCTTTGTATACTTTACCTGGTAATGCTATATACTTGTAATATTGACTGCCTGATACTCTGAAGCTGCCTACGTTTTGGTAGGTATTTGCTGCATTATTTTTGTTTACTACAGATTGTGATATACTAAAAGTTTGGTTGGTATTTGAAATATTGTTTGCATTATTTCTTTCTGTAAGAAAAGCAGCCCTATCAGGATCTACGATTTGCGCTTTTGAATAATTATTAATAAATGTTAGTATGATAGTTGTTAATATAAAGCTTGTTCTTTTCATAAAAGTTTTTATAAATATACTTACAGTTTCTTTTAATTTAGTTAACAACATATTTTATTTTTTTGCTGTACTTTTGATTTATGAAAAAAATATTTACACTTTTTATATTTACATTTTTTGTTGCCAACATTTTTGCACAAACTGAAAATCCTATTGTGTGGACTTACGCTGCAAAGAAAGTTGCTAGAGATGTGTATGAACTGCACATAACAGCTACGATACAACCTAAATGGCACATATATGCACAGCAAGCAGGAGAAGGGCCAATACCCACTGAAATACAGTTTGATAAAAACCCTTTAATTAAATTGGATGGGGTGGTAAAAGAGCTTGGAACTTTGGAAAAGCAATATGATGAAAACTTCAAATCAACCTTACAATTTTATTCAAAAAAGATTGATTTTGTACAAAAAGTAAAATTGAAAGCTGCAGTAGCTACGCTAGCTAAGGGCAAAATTACTTACATGGTTTGTAACGATAAAAAGTGCTTACCACCTAAAGATGTATTGTTTAATATTAAAATAAACCCTAAGGCTTAAAATATTTAAAATAGTAACCCGATACAAAGTATCGGGTTTTTTGTACTTTTATATATGATCATAAAAAGGATAAAGCTAGTATTAGCTTTTGTTGTATTTTTTTTAGCTGCTAAAGCTCAGGATAGCACAATTGTACAGTGGCGTTATAGTGTTGCAAAATTGAACGATAGTACGGTAGATATAAATTTTGTAGGTAAAATAAAATCTGGCTGGCATGTGTACACAGCTGCCAATGCTCAAACTGAAATTTCTGGCATTACTAGTACGGTAGATGAAAAAGGATTAGCAGTTAAGCCCTTGCAAATTGTAACAAAAGGTGCTGAGGCAGTAGATGCCGTATGGCAACAAAAGCTACGTTTTGTATCTGATAGTGTGTTGGTAACACAGAGTATTATCTCAAAAAACTTACCTAATGTTTTTGAAATAAAATTGCATTATGAAGTAGCTAATACCGAATCATTTTATCCTGAATCAATTACAATTGATGATATTACTTTAAAAGCTCAACCAATACAAAGTACCACAGCTAGGCTACTAATACCCACAATACAAATAAATAAGCCGCTAAGCAATTGTAAAACGGCATCATCATTACAGCCTAAAAAAAGTAAAGGTTTAGGATTGTTATCCCTGTTTATTGTTGGTTTTTTAGGAGGGCTAGTGGCTTTATTTACGCCTTGTGTTTTCCCTATGATACCATTAACGGTTTCTTTTTTTACAAAAAAAGCCATCACCAAAAAAGCTGGTATAGCCAACGCATTTTTATATGGTTTTTTTATATTTTTTATTTACATATTACTTAGTGCTCCTTTTCACTTTTTAGATTCTCTAAGGCCAGATATTTTAAATAATATATCAACCAACGTATACTTAAATGTTATATTTTTTATTGTATTTGTATTGTTTGCCCTCTCATTTTTTGGCTTGTACGAAATTACTTTACCATCAGCTTTTACCAATAAAACGGATAGCAAATCCAGTGGTAATAATGTTGTAGGCATATTTTTTATGGCTTTAACGCTGGCATTGGTTTCTTTTTCTTGTACTGGCCCTATTTTGGGCTCCTTATTAGCAGGCTCCTTAACTACTGATGGTGGGGCAATACAACTTACTGCAGGTATGGGTGGTTTTGGCCTTGCCTTAGCCTTACCATTTGGTATTTTTGCGCTTTTTCCTGGCTTACTCAGCAGCTTACCAAAAAGTGGCAGCTGGCTTACCACAGTTAAAGTAGTGTTGGGCTTTTTAGAGTTAGGGTTAGCGTTTAAATTTTTATCAAACGCAGATTTAGTAACGCATTGGGGCATACTTAAAAGAGAAATTTTTATCGGCATTTGGATCATTATCGGCGTTTTACTTTCTTTATATTTATGGGCAATTTATCCATTTAATAAACAACAAAACATTTCATTAGCACGTAAGTGTATAGCCTTAATGGCAACCGTTTTTACCTTGTATTTACTGCCTGGCGTAACCAATACTAGTTATGCTAATTTGAAATTGATTAGTGGTTTTCCTCCGCCTTTGTGGTACAGTATATATGCCACAAAAAGTAACTGTGTGCTTAATTTAAATTGCACAAAAGATTATGAAACTGGCTTGCAAATGGCCAAAGAACAGAACAAACTTATTTTGCTTGATTTTACTGGCTATGCTTGTGTAAACTGCCGCAGAATGGAAGAAAAAGTTTGGAGCAAACCTAAAGAATATGCATTGCTTAAAGAAAACTTTATCATCATTTCATTATATGTAGATGATAAAATGAAATTGCCACAATCATTTAAATATACCACAAAAAGTGGTGATGTACGGTTAATAAAAACAGTAGGAGATAAGTGGTCAGTTTTTGAAACAGAAAATTTTAATGAAATATCTCAACCATTATATGCCATGTTAAATACAAAGGAGGAGTTGTTGGCTTACCCATCAGGCTATGCTGAAGCAGATGGCGATTTTTTACAATGGCTGCAATGTGGCATTCAAACGGCAACTGTTGATTCTGTTTTGAAAAAGTAAGTTTTAATTTTTAATCATTTCTATTTTCAATTCATCGTAAGGGGTAGTGCCATCTTTTTGCCTTTTAAACACAAAGTTATTGCTGCTTTGTATCACTATCTCTTCAGTAGTATATATAACGCAACCCTTTAATAAATGGCCACCTATGGTTTTACCTGTGCTATCGCTAATACTTATGTGCATGTGGCTACCATTTGTAGATAGGGTGCCAGTTAGGCTTACAATTTCAAAATGCCCTGTAAGTTGAACACCTTTTTGCTGGTTAGCAAACCGAATATGATATGTAGTAAAACTTCCCACACAGGTGGCAATCCAACCTGCTTTAATTTGTTTGGTTTGTACAAAATTTTCAATTTCAGCTCTAAGGCCTTGGCCAGGTAGTAATCTAAATGAATACAGCTTGTTGTTTGGTATAGTACTTATTCTGTTTGTTGGTTTGCAGCAACTAATTAAAAAAGTAAAAATACAGCCTAAATTAATAATTATAATAAACCTATTTATCATCCCTTTTATGTAATGTTTTGAGCTGCTATCAAAAACGAAGTTAATTGTACACTTAAGTAAAATAAAAATCCCCACTTTTTTCAAAGTAGGGATTTTTATAATCAATCAACCATTATGCTATAAAGCTATTTGTTTTTCCACCATTAGTTTGCGTAAGTTTAATAAGCCATAACGCATTCTACCTAATGATGTATTTATACTGCAGTTAGTAAGCTGTGCAATTTCTTTGAAACTCAAATCAGCATAGTGTCTTAAAATCATCACTTCTCTTTGGTCTTCAGGTAACATATCTATCATTCTGCGAACTTTATCGCCAGTTTGTTCATTCATTATTTTATTATCAATCCCATCTTCAGAAAAATTTAACACCTCAAAAATATCCCTATCATCGCTAGTTTTAATTAAAGGGTTGCGTTTTACTTTTCTAAAATGATCAACACATAAATTATGTGCTATTCTCATAGCCCAAGGCAAAAATTTACCCTCATCAGTATACTTACCACCTTTTAATGTATCAATAATTCTTATAAAAACATCTTGAAATATATCTTCGGCAAGATATTTGTCTTTAATTAATAAGTAAATTGATGTAAAAATTTTGTCTTTGTAGCGATTTACTAATGTAGAAAGTGCATTAGCGTCGCCATTGATGTACATACGTACAATTTGCTGATCGGTTAGATCAATTTGGTTTTTCATAACTTTGCAGTTTTTTTTAATAAATGGATAAATTTGGACAATATTGCCAATTAAAAAGAAAAAACTGCTAGGGGAATCGTTGTAAGGTGATTCATGCCGCTTTTCAAAAAATTGGTTATTGGTATTGTAAATATATAATAATTTTTTACGCTACCAAATTTTTTTTAACAGATTTTTCTATATTCGGTAAAATTTTTCTTTTTTACATATAGAAATGTAAAAAGCTGTAATTTGTACTACAAAACATTCGTATGAATGTTTACACACTCATATAGTAACTTTATAGAATATGAGTGGTTAATTTTCTATTCTTATTATGTTAAAAACAGCTTCTAAAAAAGTTTCGGCTCATTTTAAAGCCGATGCTGATATATTAATACAAGGTGCCAGAGTTCATAATTTAAAAAACGTAACTGTAACTATACCTCGTAACAAGTTAGTAGTTGTAACTGGGGTAAGCGGTTCTGGCAAATCATCTTTAACTATAGATACTTTATTTGCAGAAGGCCAACGTAGGTATGCTGAAAGCTTAAGTGCTTATGCTAGGCAATTTATGCAGCGGATGAATAAGCCTGATGTTGATTTTATTAAAGGTTTATGCCCAGCCATTGCTA
Organism: Ferruginibacter sp.; assembly: GCA_031360055.1. Classification (GTDB taxonomy): domain Bacteria; phylum Bacteroidota; class Bacteroidia; order Chitinophagales; family Chitinophagaceae; genus Ferruginibacter. The sequence goes on along the minus strand of JANMAV010000022.1, from coordinate 6,411 downwards.
TAGAGCAAAAAGTTATTACCCGTACACCTCGTAGTACAGTAGGTAGCATGACGGAAATTTATGACTACTTAAGACTATTATTTGCCAGGGCAGGTAAAACAATATCTCCAATAAGTGGTAGGCAAGTAAAAAAAGATGATGTGCCAGATGTGTTGGCAGCCATTAATAGCTGTGTAGATGGTGATAAAATAATGCTGTTGGCTACCTTTAAAAGCCATGCAAATAGAGAAGATAAAGAGGAATTAAATATTTTGCTACAAAAGGGTTTTAGTCGTCTAGCCTCCCCAAACTCCTCAAAAGGTGGGGCTTTAGAGCCTATACAAATAGAAGATGTATTAGAAAACCCCAAGCCCCAAAAAATTAAAGCAGATACTTTTATTTTAATAGATAGACTAATAAAAAAAGATTTTGATGAAGATGATTTACATAGAATAGCTGATAGTGCAGGTACTGCATTTTACGAAGGAGAAGGCAGTATGTATGTACAAATTAACAACGATAAGCCCTTAAAATTTAGTAATAAATTTGAACTTGATGGTATTGTATTTGAAGAGCCAGTACCTAATTTATTTTCATTTAATAATCCTTTTGGGGCCTGCCCAGTTTGCGAAGGTTTTAGTTTGGTACTTGGGCTTGATGCTGATTTAATAATACCCGATAAAAGATTAAGTGTGTATGAAGGTGCAGTAGCTCCTTGGAAGGGAGAAAAACTTGGTTTGTGGAAAGAAAATTTTATTGCGGCTGCTAAAAAATTTGATTTTCCAATACATACACCCATAATGGATTTATCTGAAAAGCAACTTAACAATTTATGGGAGGGCAATATATATGTAGATGGATTGAATTCTTTTTTTAAAGAAGTAGAGCAAAATTTATATAAAGTACAATATAGAGTTTTACTTAGTAGGTTTAGAGGAAAAACTTTATGTACTGAGTGTGGTGGGTATAGGTTAAGAAAAGAAGCATTATACGTAAAAGTAGGTGGTAAACATATTGGTCAGCTATGTGAGTTACCCGTAAAAGATTTACAAACTTGGTTTAGTAAATTAACCTTAAGTGAGTTTGATAAACAAGTAGCAAAACGTATTTTAATAGAAATACAGCATAGGCTAAAAACCTTAATAGATGTGGGTTTGGGCTATCTTACCCTTAATCGTTTAGCCAACTCATTAAGTGGTGGCGAAAGCCAACGCATACAACTTACCCGAAGTTTAGGTAGCAACCTCACCAACTCACTATATATTTTAGATGAGCCATCCATTGGGCTACATAGCAGAGATACTGAAAAATTAATTGTAGTATTAAAAGAGTTGAGAGACCTTGGTAATACTGTAGTAGTAGTGGAGCATGATGAAATGATGATGAGAGAAGCTGATCATATTATTGATATGGGGCCGTATGCAAGCCATTTAGGTGGTGAGGTAGTGGCAGTAGGTAACTATGATGAGTTAATTGCTAACCCCAAAAGTTTAACTGGTAAATATTTGTCAGGTAAGTTAAGCATTGATGCTCCCAAAGTTTTACGAAAATCAAACAGAAGTATTACAATAGAAGGAGCGAAGCAAAATAATTTAAAAGATATTACCGTAGCTTTTCCGCTAAATGTTTTGTGTGCAGTAACTGGTGTAAGTGGTAGTGGTAAAACAACATTGGTAAAACAAATATTGTACCCTGCGTTACAAAAAATTAAAGGTGAGCCATCAGAAAAACCAGGCTTGTTTAGAAAGTTAGTAGGCGATATTGATTATATAAGTAAGTTGGAAATGATTGATCAAAATCCAATTGGTAAAAGCAGCCGCAGTAACCCAGTTACTTACATAAAAGCTTACGACGAAATAAGAGAACTATTTGCCAAGCAAAATTTATCGAAAATAAGAGGGTTTATGCCCAAGCATTTTTCATTTAATGTAGATGCAGGTAGGTGTGATGCTTGTAAAGGCGAAGGAGAACAATTAGTTGAAATGCAGTTTTTGGCTGATGTACATTTGGTATGTGATGTATGCAATGGAAAACGATTTAAAGAAGAAGTATTAGAGGTAAAGTTTAGAGATAAAAGCATACACGATGTGTTAGAAATGAGTGTAGATGAAGCAATAAGTTTTTTTGGGGAACCCACAGAAAAAGGCAAACTTAAAACTGCGGCTGATGGTGCTGATGTGGCTATAAAGATACAACCGCTTAGTGATGTAGGTTTAGGATATGTAAAGCTTGGCCAATCTAGCAATACATTAAGTGGTGGCGAAGCTCAACGGGTAAAATTAGCATCTTTTTTAGGTAAAGGAAAAGCTCAGGGTCATATTTTATTTATTTTTGATGAGCCTACTACGGGCTTACACTTTCAAGATATAAAAAAACTATTAGCATCTTTTAATGCATTAGTGGAGCAAGGTCACAGCATAATTGTTATAGAACATAATACCGATGTTATAAAAAGCTGTGATTGGGTAATTGATTTAGGGCCTGAAGCTGGCGATAAAGGAGGTCAATTAGTGTTTACTGGAAAGCCGTTAGATTTAAAAAAATGTAAAGAAAGTTATACTGGTAGGTTTTTGTAAACAGTCCATGTAAAAGTTCACTTCTACAAAATTTAAGAAATATTCATTGTTAAAATCTAAATTAAAAAATTTTATCTACCTCAATCGGCTACTATCTTTAATAAGTTTATCATCAGCCTTTATACCTTTTGCAGCAAGTATTAAAAACACAATTGCTGCTAAGTGAAAAATTGCAGTAATGGTATATGCACCTTTGCCTACATACGTTTGAATTTCTCTGTAATACAAAAACATTAATCCTGCTTGTAGCATTATTGCAAGCAGAGTAAGTCTTACTTGTAAGGTTCTATTTTTGTACAAAAAAATACTGATAAAGGCTACTACACCAATTATTGTGGTAGTTATTGTTAATAGTAATGTATCTAATCCATTTAAAAAAGAGGAGGGAATTAATTCTTTATTTGTACCTGCATAGGTAGAAAATTGAAGCGTTAAAAACACACAAGTTGCTGCAAGTAATAAATAAATGGACTGTATTCGTTGTATCATAAATAAGATTTGAGATGTTAGATGTTAGATATGAGATGTTAGATTTTTAGATATTGGATAAAAGATTTGATAGTTACACTCAAAATGTAAAACGTAAAGTATTAAATAGTGTCTTTCAGAAGGATAGGCTACTACATAAAAAGTTTGCAAATGTTTTTTATGCTTTAATCTTATTTGGACACTATGCCTTAAAAGTGCATCTGTGTAACATCTAAAATCTTCCCTTATTCATCTGCACCACTATTTATATAATGGAAACCCCTTCATCATTTCATGTACTTCGGCTTTAACTGAAAGTAAAGTAGCTTCATTATCAATATCCATCAATATCTTATCAATTAAAATAACTACTTTCTCCATATCTCCCTCCATCATACCCCTTGTTGTTATTGCTGGTACACCAACACGTATACCACTGGTTACAAATGGGCTCTTATCATCGTATGGTACTGCATTTTTATTTAAAGTAATATGGGCTTTATCTAATGTTTCCTGAGCTTTTTTACCAGTAATGTTTTTGTTACGTAGGTCAATAAGCATTAGGTGATTATCAGTACCACCACTAATAATATTATATCCTCTAGCTACGAAAGCCGCTGCCATTGCTTGTGCATTTTTTTGTACTTGCTGCATGTACGTCTTAAACTCAGGGCCTAATAACTCTGCAAATGCTACCGCTTTGCCAGCTATTACATGCATTAATGGCCCACCTTGTGTACCAGGAAAAACAGCCATATCAATCACATTGCTCATCATACGCAAGTTGCCCTTCATATCTTTTAAGCCCATTGGGTTTTCTACATCGGTTTTCATTAAAATTATACCACCCCTTGGCCCACGTAATGTTTTATGTGTGGTACTTGTTACAAAATGGCAATGCTCAAAAGGTGAGCTTAGTAAACCTGCTGCAATTAAACCAGCTGGGTGAGCCATATCACATAACACAAATGCACCTACCTCATCGGCAACCTTTCTAATTCTTGCATAATCTATGTCTCTACTATAAGCACTTGCCCCACAAATAATTAGTGCTGGCTTTTCGGTACGAGCTTTTTCTTCCAGCATTTCATAATCAATTAAACCTGTATCTTTTTTTACACCATAAAAAAATGGTTGGTAATATTTGCCTGAAAAATTTACTGGAGAGCCGTGGGTAAGGTGGCCACCCATGCTAAGATCGAGGCCTAAAATTTTATCGCCAGGCTTTAATATTGCCAACATTAACGCAGCATTTGCCTGTGCACCGCTATGTGGTTGTACATTAGCATACTCACAATTAAATACTTGTTTTATTCTATCAATGGCCAATTGTTCTACCTCATCTACCACTTCACAACCACCATAATATCTTTTACCTGGGTAACCTTCAGCATATTTATTAGTGAGGCAACTACCCATTGCTTCCATTACTTGTTTGCTCGTAAAATTTTCACTAGCTATGAGTTCAATGCCATATTGCTGGCGTTGTGCTTCTTGGTTTATAAGGCTAAAAACTGCAGTATCTCTTTGCATAAATTAATTTTGTGGCTACAAATATACTATGCTAATGTTGTAAAAATTTTTCAATTACTAAAACAAATATTGATATACTTCTTCAACCTTACCCAATGTAATAACTTGTATACCAAATGTAAGTTTGCCTAAACTCTTGGCATTGTATTTTGAAATAATAATTTTTTCAAAACCTAGTTTTTCGGCTTCTGCTATTCTTTGTTCAATTCTATTTACTGCTCTTATTTCTCCACTTAAACCTACTTCACCAGCAAAACATATTTTTTGGGGTAGCGGTATATCTTCATAACTGCTAAGTAAAGCACAAACAATTGCTAAGTCTATACTTGGGTCTTCTACCTTTATGCCGCCTGCAATATTTATAAACACATCTTTTACCCCAAAATGAAAGCCACCACGTTTTTCAAGCACTGCTAATAATAATTGTAGCCTCCTTAAATCAAACCCACTTACAGTTCGTTGAGGTGTGCCGTATACACTTTGTGTTACAAGTGCTTGTGTTTCAATAAGTAATGGTCTCATGCCTTCTATAGTTGCAGCAATAGCAATACCACTTAGCTCATCTTCCTTTTGGGCAATCAAAATTTCTGATGGGTTTAAAACCGGCCTCATTCCTTGACCCGTCATTTCATAAATACCAAGTTCACTTGTGCTACCAAAACGGTTTTTTAGGGTACGTAAAATACGATATGCATAATGCCTATCTCCTTCAAATTGCAGTACCGTATCTACCATGTGTTCCAATATTTTTGGCCCTGCAATAGTACCATCTTTTGTAATGTGGCCTATTAAAAAAACAGGTGTGTTAGTTTCTTTTGCATAGCGTTGTAACTCGGCAGCACATTCTCTAATTTGAGATATACTTCCTGGTGCACTTTCTACAAATGGGCTTTGCAAAGTTTGTATAGAATCTACAATTACTAACTGTGGTTGCAGCTTTTTTATTTCTTTAAAAATGGTTTGTGTATTAGTTTCAGTTAGTAAATAAAAATCATCGCTTTGTGTGCCCACTCTGTCTGCTCTCATTTTTATTTGTTGCTCACTTTCTTCACCACTTATATATAGGGTACGTATATTTTTTAATTGCAAACCTATTTGTAAAAACAAGGTACTCTTACCAATGCCTGGCTCACCTGCTACTAACACAATACTACCTGCTACAATGCCGCCACCTAAAACTCTGTTTAGTTCTACATCAGCACTTATAATTCTTTTCTCCTCACCACTTACTACATCATTTATAGAAATTGTTTTTAAACTGCTAGTGCTACCAAACTCTTTCCAGTCCTGCTTTTCAACCTTATCACTACCTTTTACAATAACCTCTTCTACAAAGGTGTTCCACTCATTGCAGCTAGGGCATTTGCCTGCCCACTTAGCAGATTCATAGCCACAATTTTGACAAAAAAATGCCGATTTAGTTTTGCTCATTGTATAAAATTACACATTCATTTTTTGTAGAAATATTTTTTAGGTGTTTTGTTTTTTTGTTGTCCAAACAAATACACAGCTTTACACATTCCCGAAATTTCGGGAATGTGTCACTCACTTCAGGGTAGTACCTTTTTTCATCTTTAATTATGTTTTGTCAAACATATATTTCATCTTATTACATTATCAAAAAAAATAAAATTCTTTGTGCAACTTTTTTCTTCTTTGTGTTTTTGTGGCCAATAAAAAAGTCTGTCATTTTGTTCACAAAATATTTTCATAAACAAATTTTATTAATTAATTCTTAAATTTATCGGGGTGCTTTTTGTTAAAATCAGTTGCCTCCTGAAAGGATTTAGCAACTGCTAAAATGGTTGCTTCATCATATAAATTACCAATTAATGTAATGCTATTCGGTAATCCC
>JANMAV010000113.1:0-33129 GCA_031360055.1 Ferruginibacter sp. | reverse complement strand
GTAGCAACAGTAAAAAAATTGTTGATGATCTGAAACAGAAAGGCGTATTAGCAAAAAAATAATTATATCAACCCAATGATAGCAAAAAGGGGAAACAACTAATTATATTGTATTAAAACAAGGGCGGAGGTAGAAATACCTTCGCTTTTTTATTTCTCACAAAGAAACAGCGGGGCAGTAAAAAATTTAAGCAAATATTTTTTTTATTGTTGCAGCAAATTATCTGATTAACAATTATTGAAATTAAATTTTAAGCAGGGTATAAAAAAAACATTTTTTTAAAAGACGCCATTTTTAACCTAAAATTTGCTGTAATTTATAAACTACAAAATTTGGGCTGTACCATATTTTTACAATTTGCTATAAATAAAAAACATGCCTTATTTTTACAAAAAATATTGCCAAACTTAATAACAGATAGAGATATAATTAAGCAAAAAGCTATTACAAATGAAGCTGAAAACGATGCTTTTAGAACTTTTTTACAAAAACTAAATAGCGATGGTTTAGATGCTACCGTACACCTCATCAACCAAAAAATTACCGCACAAATAGATTGTACTACATGCGGTGCTTGCTGCAAGCAATTAATGATAAACGTTACTGAACAAGAAAATGAGGCCGTAGCCAATTTTCTAGAAATTACTCCGACTGATTTTAAAGAAAAATATTTAGAAGAGAGCCTACAAGGTAAACTGATAATGAACAGCATACCCTGCCATTTTTTGGCCGATAGCAAATGTACCATTTATGAAAATAGGTTTACTGAATGCAGGGCCTTCCCACACCTGCATGAGCCCAATTTTAAAAATAGATTGTTTGGCACTTTGGTTCATTACGCTATGTGCCCCATAATTTATAATGTTGTTGAGCAATTAAAACTTACTGTAGGTTTTAAAGAGGAAAATTAAGTTAAAAACAACAGGATAGTTTTAAAGTTTATATTTTGTTAACTGTTCAAACAGTAAATATTTATTTTTTTATTAACATCTTAAAAGGTTACTAAACAATAACAATTGTATTAACTATGTTTGTAACACAATTTATTTTTACACTAAAACCTAAAAAAATGAAATTCACAAAAATCACTCTTGCATTAGCAGTGGCTTGTACTGTTGCTTTTACAAGTTGTAAACCAAAAGATGCAGACATTAAAGCCAACATTGAAAAAGCAATGAAAGCTGATCCAACTATGGCAACAACTATAGTAGATGTAAAAGATGGGGTTGTAACCATTAGCGGCGTTTGTAAAGACGAAGCTTGTAAAGCTAATTGTGAAAAAACTGCTGCTTCAGTAAAAGGTGTAAAACCACCAGTTATTAACAATTGTACAATAGCAGAACCAGAAATAGTAGTAGCTCCACCAGCATCTACCACTACAATGCTAGATGCTGCAACTCAACAAAAAGTTAAAGATGGTTTAAAAGATATGCCAGGTGTTACAGTTACTTTTGAAGCAGATAAAGCAATTTTAGCTGGTGAAGTTACTAAAGCTCAAAGAATGGCAATAATGCAGATGACTATGGCTGCAAATGTAAAAACAGATGTAAGCAAATTGATGGATAAAAAATAATTAAACACCCTTTTAAAATTATATTATGGCATTACAAGATAAATATGCTGATTTATTGTCAGCAGCAAAATCTCACAACGTAGCAAACCTTTCAGTGGCTGAGCAAGATGGTGTATTACACGTAAGTGGTACGGCAAATAGTACAGCTGATTATGATGCACTTTGGGCATTGTATGATAAGATAGACCCTAATATGGCAAGCGGAGATTTAATGATGAACATTGACATTAAAGCTGATGCTGGTGCTCAATTGAAAGTAACTACAGATTCTACCAACTTAAACATTAGAAGTACAGCAAGTACTGAAGGTGAAATTGTAGGTAAAGCAGCACATAATGAAGTGGTAACATTAGTAGAAAAAACTGATGACAGTTGGTGGAAAATTAGAACAGCAAATGGCGAAGAAGGTTACGCTTATGCACAATATTTAAGCCCAATGTAATTATAAACTTCTCAAATAAAAAAGCCATTTTAAATTATTTAAAATGGCTTTTTTATTGCATTTTTATTGTACTTATACTGCAAAGCTGGTTCCACAACCACAAGTACTACTTGCATTTGGGTTATTAAATGTAAATCCTCTTGAGTTTAAGCCACCCTGCCAATCTACCTCCATACCTAATAAATATAAACTGTGGCTATTATCTACAATAAATGGCACATCATTGATATGATACAAAGCATCGTTTTCTTTTCTATTATCAAAATTTAGTACATAAGTCATTCCACTACAACCACCACCTTTTACACCCACTCGTAAAAAATTTTTATTATCAAAATCATCTTCCGCCATTAAGCGTTTAACCTCAGTAATTGCAGAGGCTGTAAAATTTATTGGGTTTTTTATAATAGGTTCCATTTAAAAATATTTTTACAAAGGTACACGTAATACTAAAAAAAGGCTGTTAAAAAACATATTTTACTTATTTATGACTATAAAGAAATAGTAGAGATTTGTATTGCATTGTTTATTTTTACAGCCTAAATTTATTTTTAATGAATGTTTTATTTCAAAATGTATCGTCTATTTTATTGGCTTTTTGTTTGGCAGGTATTGTGTATTTAATTAAAGAAGTTTTAGCAATAAAAAAGCAAATTTTATCTACAAATCCAGAAACTAAAAAGCTGCAAATGCTAGCATATGAAAGGCTTACGGTATTTGCAGAAAGAGTGGGTTTGAAAAATATGATAACCAATGCAGATGCTTTTGGGCAAAGTGCAGCGGTTATGCATGGTGTATTAATTGAAAATTTAAAGAGTGAATATGAGTACAATGTAAGCCAGCAAGTATATGTAAGTAAAGAAATTTGGAATGCCGTTACCAAATTAAAAGATCAAAATATTTACATAATAAATCAACTAGCCTCTATGTTGCCACCAAGTGCTACATCTTTAGATTTAAGTAAAAGAATTTTAGAATATAGTTTAGCACAACCACAAGAGCTTAACTTAATAGTATTAGATGCCATACAGCACGAAGCAAAACAAGCATTAAAAGAGAGTGCTGATTAAAATTGGACAACTTTTTTGAATTAATTTTTTGAACTAATTATGCAGCGTACAACTGTTTTTTAACCGCCTGATAAATTGTTTAATATTGGTGGCCAATGTAATTGTAAATAAAATTGTACATCCCTTTAGCCAAATTAAAATAATAATGAGCACAAACACCATAACTACTGATGCTGGTATTGAAATAAAAGAACTGTACACAGCCTATAATTCTCCAATCCCAGATGGTTCATTACCTGGAGAATTTCCATTTACAAGAGGAGTACAAAGTAGTATGTACAGGGGTAAAATGTGGACTATGAGGCAGTATGCTGGTTTTAGCACTGCTGAAGAAAGTAATAAAAGATACCATTATTTACTTAGCCAAGGAGTAAGTGGGCTTAGCGTAGCTTTTGATTTGCCTACACAAATTGGTTACGATAGTGATCATCCATTAGCTGATGGGGAAGTAGGTAAAGTAGGTGTAGCAATAGATAGTATTGAAGATATGGAATTGCTATTTGCTGGTATTAATTTAGAAACTGTATCTACCTCAATGACAATTAATGCATCTGGCTTTATATTACTAGCATTATATGTGGCATTAGCAAAAAAGCAAGGGGCAGATTTAACAAAAATTAGTGGTACTATACAAAATGATATTTTAAAGGAGTATGCTGCAAGGGGCACTTACATTTACCCTCCCAAACCGAGTATGCGTATTATTACTGATATTTTTGAGTGGTGCAGTACAGATGTGCCAAAATGGAACACCATATCAATTTCTGGCTATCACATACGTGAGGCAGGGAGTACAGCAGTACAAGAGGTAGCATTTACACTTAGTAATGGTAAAGCTTATGTACAAGCAGCCTTAAAAAAAGGACTTGATATAAATGTATTTGGCAAAAGGCTATCGTTTTTTTTTAATGCACACAACGATTTATTTGAAGAGGTAGCAAAGTTTAGGGCTGCAAGAAGAATGTGGGCAAAAATTATGAAAAATTTAGGTGCTACAGATGAGAAAGCTATGATGCTCCGTTTTCATACTCAAACTGGTGGTAGTACATTAACAGCACAACAACCCTTAAACAATATTTGTAGAGTTACCATACAAAGTTTGGCAGCTGTAATGGGTGGTACACAAAGTTTACATACAAATGGGTTTGATGAAGCATTGAGCCTACCTACTGAAGAAGCAGCTAAAATTGCATTGCGTACACAACAAATTGTAGCTTTTGAAAGTGGCGTACCCAATACCGTAGACCCATTAGCTGGCAGTTATTTTGTAGAGGCACTAACCAATGAAGTAGAGAAAGCGGCAGAAGAACTTATTGAAAAAATTGATGAAATGGGAGGAAGTGTAGAGGCAATTGAACAAGGGTTTATGCAAGAGCAGATTGCTGCTAGTGCTTATCAATATCAAAAAGATATTGAAGCAGGCACTAAAATAAGTGTTGGGGTAAATAAGTTTGTAAGTGCTGAAGTAAATAAAACACCCGTTTTTAAAATAGATGAAAGTATACAAAAAGTGCAGACTGAAAAATTGACTATACTTAGAGCTAAACGAGATAATGAAAAAGTAAAAAGTTGTCTTAAAAATATAGCTCTTGCTGCTAAAGGAACTGAAAATCTGTTACCCCTTGTGGTGGTTGCTGTTGAAAACTATTGCACTCTTGGTGAAATAGCTGATTGTTTAAGAGAAGTATTTGGTGAGTTTTAAAAAATTTAATTCCTCTTTTCATCTATTTTTTTTATATTTATATTAATCCGTACTTGATAAAAATTTTTTGAAAACGAAATTTTGAAAACTAATGTTGGCAGCGCCCATTCTTATTGACGAAGAGGTGAGATATCAGGATTTATTAACCTACGATATTTTAGATTCAGAAAATGAAACAACTTATAATGATCTCTCCAATTTAATAGCATTAGTTTGTGATTGCCCAAAAGCAATAATAAGTTTTTTTGATAAAGAAAGACAATGGTTTAAAGCTAAAACAAATTTTGAAGGTACAAGTGCTCCAAGGGAATATTCTATTTGCGGCCATGTTATAAGTAATAATGCCACCATGATTATTCAAGACCTCTCAAAAGATTTACGTTTTTTTGATAACCCATTAGTAATGGCTGCTGATGTTAAATTTTATGCTGGTGCACCAATTATAAGCTCAGAAGGTAATAGCTTAGGAACAGTTTGTGTAATGGATTCAAAACCTAGGGAGATTTTTACTGAGGCTAATATAAAAGCTTTAGAAGTAGTAGCCTTACAAATTACACAATTATTAGAGCTAAGAAAAAGAAATAAATTAATTGTTGAGCAAACCAAACAGTTAATAGATTATCAAAAAAATAATGCAAGACTCAATATCATTAATTATGAAAAACAAAATGATAGGATAGCGTATGAACTAAATGAAAATATAGCTCAGATTTTAGCCGTGGCTAAAATGAAAGCAGAAGCCATAGATACAGATGCAATTAACACAAAAGATTTAATGGCACAAGTAAAAAACTATTTAGCCATCGTAATTACAGAGGTAAAATCATTGGCAAATTCAGTATCTCCTACCACTTACAAATCTGCAGATTATCAATTTTATATTCATAGGATGATTGAAAAGTTTACAACTGAAAATGAAATCATCGTCCATTTTAAAATGCAAGAAAATGCTAAAAATTTAAATTCTATAATTGGGCTAACTGTATACAGAATTTTTCAACATTTTTTAAAATATGCTAAGCTTATAAAAGCAACCGAAATAAGTTTTGTATTAGAGCCTAACCTCAATGCTTATATTGAATTTACACATAATGGTGATGAATCTTTAGCTAATTTGGCTAAGATTAAATTAATCATAAATAATATTTATACTAGGGTAGATATTATTATGGGCAAGTTTGAAAATAACAGAGCTGATAAAAAAATGATTGTGGTATTCAAAAATGACGAAACTTATATACAGTCTTAATTAATGAGCATAGTCCATTTCAAAATCACCTTTAATACGTTCAATAGAAGGATTAAAATATCCGAATTTAAGCGTTGGAAATTCCTCCTGTATTAACTCAAGCATTTGTTTTACACCCATACACTCTCCAGTATCTGTAGCTCCAATTTTACCTAAATACCAATCAGGATCTATATTAAAATTACGCCACTGTATCATTTTTAAATTAGTGGCTTTAATTAATTTTCTTAAGGCTTCGTACTCTTCTATACTATCCGTCATACCCGGAAAAACAAAATAATTTATACTTGTCCATGCACCAAAACTATCTGCCACTCGTAAACTTTCTATAATATCATTAAAATGATAATTGTTAGGTTTATAATAAGGAGTATACACACTTTCTCTAGCTGAGTTGGTACTTACTCTAATACTGTTTAAACCAACTTCACATAAAGCCTTAACAGCTTTGGGCATACTACCATTAGTATTAATGTTTATGCTTCCTTTATCAGTGTGTTTTCTTATTTCAATTATACTTTCTTTTATGGTTTCCCACATTAGCAATGGCTCACCTTCGCAGCCTTGCCCAAAGCTAATAATGGGGTAAGGTGCAGTTTGTAAATGTGGTACTGTAAACTCTACAATTTCAGCAGCGGTTGGTTTAAAAGTTAGCCTATCTTGAGTGCTAGTAATGGTTTCGTCAGTTGGTTGAAAAGATATGCAACCTATACAATTGGCATTACAAGCAGGTGAAACTGGTACAGGACATTCCCAACGCCCCATAAATAAATTTCGTGCAGCAGGGCAAGTATATGTCATACAACAATTTTCTGCCAAATGCTTTATTAATCTATTATGGCTATATGTTGATACTAACTTATTAACTCCAGATTCAATTTTTTCATCTTCAAAGCCTTCACTTTCTTGCCTTATATCTTTCTCAATACGTACTGCTGGTACATATAATTTATCGTTTTGCCAACCAGCTGCCGTGTAGCAGAATAATGGCAGAGTTGGTGCATCAGGCATAGTTTCATAAGCTGATAAGTATAAGCCAGTATGAGCAGGTGGTATAAAAGCTGCTACTGCCCAACCTTTTTCACATAAACGCATATCACCAGTCTGTACATCTATACCTATACCTCTACGGCCAGGCAATTCATACAATTGGCCACCCTCGGGTAATAATATCCATTCATCTACAGGTATATCTAAAGCATCCCAACCACTTCGGCCAGCTGTGTACAATGTATCATCTTCATATATTCCTCCCTTACCATCGGAGTACATTAAAAAAGGTGATGAAGAAAGATTAGCTATCATGTTGCAAAATTAATTATTAAATCTTAAAAACAAGGTAGCTTTTATAGGTAGATTAGGCTGGTAAATAAAAAAGAGATTTGAGTAGCTACATTACAATGCTTGGGCTATCATTTTGTTACAAAACTCGTTAAATTTAAATGGCAGTAATGATGGATTTACAGTTGCATTAATGTGCACTTGTATGATTGAATTTTTATTAAAATCAATTGTAAGTATATCATCTTTTAATATTACAAAATTCACATTACACCATGCTATTTTTTTTGTAGGTAATGTAGGGTATTTAATACCTGTTTCATTAAAAACCACAAACTGCTTTTTATTTATTACATAACTAAGCAAGGCAAATAGTATTAAAAGAAGCCCCATGATTACATTTCCAAAATACACCCACAACACAGCACTTATTACCATTCCCACATAAGCATATATATTTTGAAAATGGCTTTTATTAATAATATAATTTACCCATGGTACAGCATTAATAATAATACCAACCAATGCTAGAAATGCTATGTAACTACTGCCTACAACATATACAAAACCAAAACCAATAAAGTTTAATGTAAGTATAATAAAAGTTACCAAATTATAAGTTTTAAGCCTATAGTTTGGTATTTCTATAGTATAATTTTTATCCAAATTATTGTGGGTTAGCATGTGTTAACAAACTACATAACTTATACAATACCCTTGAGCCTACATTTTCGTCCCACTCATTTTGACTTACACCTATTTCATTTAAATCGAAACCTATTATTTGCCTACCGCTTTGTAATAATTTTTTAAATAAATAAAATATTTCCTGCACTTCAAAACCTCCATGAACTGGTGTACCTGTATTTGGGCAGAGATTTGGGTTTAAACCATCAATATCAAAACTTATAAAAACATGCTGTGGTAATTGGTTTATTATATTATCAGTTATTATTTTCCAAGAAATTCCTTCATATTGCATTTCTTTTATATCCTTATCAAAAAAAGCTATTGCTCTTCCATTAGTATTCGTCAAGTAATCAAGTTCTTCATCACAATAATCTCTTATACCAACTTGTACTAATTTTTTTATCTGTGGTATTTCTTCCAAAGCATTGTACATTATTGATGCATGAGAATAATTAAAACCTTCATAAGCTTTTCTCAAATCCATGTGAGCATCAATTTGTAAAATACCATAACTTTCATATTTTTCTGCTATTGCTTTAAAAAATCCAAGTGGTGTACTGTGGTCTCCACCTAAAACGGCTACTAATTTTCCTTTTTGTAATAAATCTTTAGTTTGCTCGTAAACCCAGTTGTTTAAAAATACGCTGCCTTCATTAATATCTCTTAATGTTTTACACATAAATTTATTATCACTAACTATATCTCCTTGGGCAATATAATTTATATATAATTCAGCCTCTTTGCGTAGATAATCGCTTTTTGTAAGTATTTTTTTATCTGTAGGTTTCATGTAAAAACCTTCCTTCCAAGCATCTTTCAGTTCAGCATCAAACAAATCTACCTGCAAACTAGCAGTAAGCATATGATCTGAAGCTCTTGCTGTACCTGGTTTATAACTTACTGTTACCTCCCAAGGCACAGGTAAAATTACAAGCCGTGCCTCTTCTTCGGTAAATGGTAGTCCAAAAATATTTAGGTTAGGGTTGCCAAGGGCATTGGGGTCAAAGTTTGACAAATCAGTCATGAGCGTATGTTGATAATTTTTGCAAATATATACTGCTTTTTATAGTTATAGTGCTATTTTATTTCATTATTTAAGTTGATAATATGGCTCATTTTCAATATAAAATTATTATACATATCGTAAGTATTATTATAGGCAACAATTGTGTAAATAATAGTTTCAAAATAAATATTTATTGTAGGTTTAAGCAAATTTTAAATAAAATATCACTTTGCCTTAAAATGTTTTATTGTTTGTATTTTCTTTAATCGGTTATTCACTAAATAATTATTTTACTGAATGTACTAAAAGTAAAACATTTTAGCTAATTCTGTAGAAGCGTATACTACCTCAACAGATGTAACCGTAACATTTAACTTAAAAAAATATGCACAATTTTCAATATTTGGCTTATGCTATTATTTCCTTACATAAGGTATCATAAATAAAGAAAGTTTTGTGCATTATTATATAGTACGTATATCAATTTTAGTTAAATCAATCAAAAAGCATTCAAACACAACAAAAATTAATACTGTTTTAAATGGTAGATACTTAGTTAGGTTGCAGTCTAATTATGATGTAAGTGTTCAGCCGTTTATAAAAAATCAATATAAAATTATACAAAATACCAATCATACACAGGTTGGTATTAGTTTTTACTAAATATCCTACTATTAATAAAAAAGTATAAATTTGTATTGCATGACACCAGACTATGCCCATAAAATATTTAGCGATAAACGATTATCTTACAATTTGTTGATGATGGTTTTAGCTATGGATGTTACTCCCTAATTTTTTTTTACAATATTTATTATTTACCCTCAACATTACATCTATTTTATAATTTGATGTAAGCTAAATTATACAGCATGCAACCACAAACAACTCCTGTGCAAACAACAGAAAACGAAGATTTTTTACCTTTAATGGGGACAGATTATGTAGAATTTTATGTTGGAAATGCCAAACAATCTGCATTATTTTATAAAACGGCTTTCGGTTTTCAAACCGTTGCGTATGCAGGGCCAGAAACCGGGCTTATGGATAGAGTAAGTTATGTTATTCGTCAAAATAAACTAACTTTTGTACTCACTACAGCGTTAAGGCAAAATAGTGAAATAGCAGCCCACGTAAGCAAACATGGAGATGGTGTTAAAGTATTGGCATTAATGGTAAGTGATGCCACCGATGCCTGGCAACAAACAACAAAACGTGGTGGTAAAAGTTACCTAGAGCCAAAAACACTTACTGATGCTGATGGGGAAGTAATAATGAGTGGTATATATACCTATGGCGAAACAGTGCATTTGTTTATTGAAAGAAAAAATTATACAGGTATATTTATGCCAGGTTTTATAAAACAAACATCAGCATACAATCCTGAAAGTACAGGATTGTTGTATGTAGATCATTGTGTGGGTAATGTAGGTTGGAACCAAATGAACCCTTGGGTAAAATATTATGAAGATGTAATGGGCTTTAAAAATATTTTAAGCTTTGATGATAATGATATTTCAACAGAATATTCAGCCCTAATGAGTAAGGTAATGAGTAATGGTAATGGTTTTGTTAAGTTTCCTATAAATGAACCAGCAGAAGGTAAGAAAAAAAGCCAAGTAGAAGAGTATTTAGATTTTTATGATGGAGAGGGTGTACAGCATGTAGCCATTGCTACTGCAGATATTGTAAAAACTGTAACAGAATTACAACAACGTGGTGTTGAATTTTTAAAAATACCAGAAAGCTACTATGTTGATGTGCTAGACAGGGTTGGCAAAATAGATGAAGACCTTGCACCGTTAAGTGAATTAGGTATTTTAATTGATAAAGATGAAGAAGGATATTTGTTGCAAATTTTTACTAAACCCCTGCAAGATAGGCCTACCCTATTTTTTGAAATAATACAACGCAAAGGAGCTAAGAGTTTTGGCAAAGGCAATTTTAAAGCATTGTTTGAAGCTTTAGAAAGAGAGCAAGAGTTGAGAGGCAATTTATAATATTGAGTAAAATATTATATCTTATAATGCTGTACTTTCTGAGTGTTACACCAATACATTTTCAATAAAAATTTACATACCAATTTTTAATTAAGTTGGTATTTTTTATTAGTATTAGATAGATTGCATTTATTGTTTTACTTTATATTCGTTTTACAACTTAACTTATGGCACAACCCACAATACACGTAATATTTAGAACTTGCAACGTAGTAAATGCTGTAAACAAAGATCCTAGGCCTTTTAATTTCTCAAAAACAGAAATTATAAAAGTTTGTTTTAAAAGTTTGTATAATGCTATACAAACTGTGCCTCACACTATCACTGTTATTGGCGATAAACTTACTGCCGAGTTAGAAACATTTTTTTTATCTTATATCAATATCACTTACAGTAATGGAAATTATGGTAATGATGCCTCAATAAGAAAAGGGGTAGCAGTAGCTTTAACAAATACTAACCTTACCGATTGGATATATTTTTGTGAAGATGATTATTTGCATACAGCAAACAGTTTTACTTTTATATATAATTTAATTTTAGCAAAAGATGCTATTTACCCAGGCAAAACAAAACGTTTTTTTTGGAGTAAAAAGAAGATACAACAAAAACCCAACATTGTTATTTTTCCAAATGATTATCCTGATAGGTATTTACCTAACGACCGTACACAACATTTTATTTTTCATACAAATGATTGTCACTGGAGGCAGGTTACCAACACCACGTTTACTTTTTTAATGCAGTTAGAAGATGTAAAAAAATACCATGATATAATTTTAACTTCTTCAAAAAATGCAAATGATGCTTACCTTAGTAAAAAGCTTTTTGGATATAAAAATTTTACAAATAAACTACTTTGTGTAAGCCCTATACCTACGCTTACTGCACACTTACACCAACATACAATGCCTCCGTTTATGAATTGTGAGGAGTTTGTTAAACAATATCTTTAAAAATATCATTTCACAAAAAAAGGAGCAAACTTTTTACAGCTTACTCCTTTTTTGTATTCATTAGCACATTAACTAATTAGCCAATTGGCATTTTATTCTTCTTCATCAAAGTTCATAGCTTCTTTAGTTGTCATCAATGTTTCATATTCTTCTTTACTTCCTACAATCATATTATTAAATTCACGTAAACCTGTACCTGCTGGTATATGGTGGCCAGTTATTACATTCTCTTTTAAGCCAAGCATAGGGTCAGTTTTACCCTGTATTGCTGCACTAGATAATACCTTAGTAGTTTCTTGGAATGACGCAGCTGAAATCCAGCTTTGTGTTCCTAAAGATGCTTTGGTAATACCCAATAATAGCGGCGATGATGTAGCTGGTTTAGCATCTCTAAATTCAACTAATTTTTTATCGCTACGACGTAGTATTGAGTTTTCCTCTCTTACATCTCTAAGTGTACAAATTTGCCCTGTTTTAAGCTTTGTACTTTCTCCATGATCTGTAATTACTTTTTTATCGAAAATGTTATCATTTTCGTTATTAAAATCTTGCTTATCTTCTGTATCTCCTTCTAAAAATATTGTATCTCCTGCATCTTCAATGGTTACTTTTCTCATCATTTGGCGTACAATAACCTCTACATGTTTATCGTTAATACGCACACCTTGTAAGCGGTAAACCTCTTGTATTTCGTTTACAACGTACTCTTGTACTGCAAATGGGCCTCTTATTGAAAGTATATCAGCAGGAGATGTTTGTCCATCTGATAATTGTGAACCTGCTTTTACAAAGTCACCATCTTGCACCAATATTTGACGACTAAGTGGCACCAAATATTTACGTACAACACCATCTTTAGCCTCTACAATAATTTCTCTGTTACCTCTTTTAATAGCACCAAATGCTACTACACCATCAATTTCACAAACTACTGCAGGGTTACTTGGGTTACGAGCCTCAAATAATTCAGTTACTCTAGGTAAACCACCGGTAATATCCTTTAGCTTGCTAAGTACACGAGGAATTTTAACTAAAACCTGTCCGCTACGTACCACATCACCTTCTTCAATAACAATGTGTGAACCAACTGGTAAGTTGTATGTTTTTTTCTCCTTGCCCTCTACAATAATTGATGGTAATTTGGTTTTATCTTTTGTATCAATTACAACTTTTTCTCTGTGGCCT
Organism: Ferruginibacter sp.; assembly: GCA_031360055.1. GTDB lineage: Bacteria > Bacteroidota > Bacteroidia > Chitinophagales > Chitinophagaceae > Ferruginibacter. Next base: position 19,975 of record JANMAV010000113.1, on the reverse strand, counting down.
GTTTGCTCATCAGCTTCATCACGGTAAGTAATACCTTCTAATAAAGCATCAAATTTAATATTACCATTTGCTTCAGCTACAATTACATTATTAAATGGATCCCATGTACAAATAACGTCACCTTTAGTAACTTTTTGGCCATCTTTTACTTTCAATATTGAGCCGTAAGGAATGTGCATACTGTTTAATAAGCGATCAGATTTTACATCTATATTTCTTACCTCACCTGTACGGCCAATAACTACTGTCATTTTTTTACCTTCAGCATCTTCTGTTGCTACAGTACGTAAACCATCAAATTGTAATGTACCATCAAACTTAGCATACAAGTTACTCTCTACTGAGTTAGAACCTGCAACACCACCTACGTGGAAGGTACGTAAGGTAAGCTGTGTACCTGGCTCTCCAATTGATTGTGCTGCAATAATACCAACAGCATCGCCACGTTGGGCAATTGTACCACTAGCTAAGTTTTTACCGTAACATTTTACGCAAACACCTCTCTTGCTTTCGCAAGTAAGTACTGAACGTATTTCTACAGTTTCAATACCGCTTTCATCAATCAATTTAGCAGTATCAGCACTTATTTCTTCTCCAGCTACTGCTAATATCTCTTCCGTTACTGGGTGCAAAACATCATGCAAACTCATTCTACCTTCTATTCTATCGCTTAATGCTTCAATTACATCTTCATTATCTTTTAACGCAGATGTTGCTATACCTCTTAAAGTACCACAATCTTCTTCATTAATTACCACATCCTGAGCCACATCTACCAAACGTCTAGTTAAATAACCAGCATCGGCAGTTTTAAGGGCTGTATCAGCCAAACCTTTACGGGCACCATGGGTAGAGATAAAGTACTCCAATACACTCAAACCATCTTTAAAGTTTGCAAGAATTGGGTTTTCAATAATCTCACTTCCTGATGAACCACTCTTACGTGGTTTTGCCATCAAACCTCTCATACCTGCAAGCTGCTTAATTTGTTGTTTAGAACCCCTTGCACCAGAGTCAAGCATCATATAAACTGAGTTAAAACCTTGCTTATCTGTAGCTAAATCTCTAATTAAGGTTTCTGTAACCTTTGTATCTACCCTACTCCAAATATCAATAATTTGGTTGTAGCGTTCGTTATTGGTTATTAAACCCATGTTGTAACTTTCCATTACCTCAGCAACGTCAACATGTGCAGTTTCTACCAACTCTTCTTTAATGGCTGGTATTATTAAATCATTGATGTTGAACGATAAACCACCACGGAAAGCCATACGGTAACCCAAGGTTTTAATATCATCCAAAAACTTTGCTGTAATAGGAACTGATGTCCATTTAATAATATCACCAATAATTTCTCTAAGATTTTTCTTTGTAAGCAATGCGTTTACAAATCCTACTTCTTTAGGTACATGTTGGTTAAATATTACTCTACCTACAGTTGTTTCTATCAATTTAAAAGTAAGCGTACCATCATTGTTACGATAGTTAGCTCTTACTCTAATATTTGCATGTAAATCTATTTGCTTTTCGTTGTAAGCTATAATTACTTCTTCTGCTGAGTAAAATACTTTTCCTTCGCCTTTTACTATTTCATCTCCAACAGTTTTTTTACCTTTAGTTATGTAGTATAAACCCAATACCATATCCTGACTTGGAAGGGTAATAGGAGTACCATTTTGTGGGTTAAGTATATTGTGAGAAGAAAGCATCAATAACTGTGCTTCTAAAATGGCAGCATTACTCAACGGTACGTGTACCGCCATCTGATCTCCATCAAAATCGGCGTTAAATGCAGATGTTACCAATGGGTGTAATTGTATTGCTTTACCTTCTATTAATTTTGGTTGAAAAGCTTGAATAGACAACCTGTGTAAGGTTGGGGCTCTGTTCAACATTACTGGGTGACCTTTTAAAATATTTTCTAAAATATCCCAAATAATAGCTTCTTTTTTATCAACTAATTTACGAGCAGATTTTACTGTTTTTACAATACCCCTCTCTATTAGCTTACGAATAATAAATGGCTTAAACAATTCAGCTGCCATATCTTTTGGTAAACCACACTCATGCATTTTTAACTCTGGTCCTACTACAATTACAGAACGACCTGAATAATCCACACGTTTACCCAATAAGTTTTGACGGAAGCGACCTTGCTTACCTTTCAATACATCACTCAATGATTTTAATGCTCTTCCACCTTCTGCTTTTACTGCATTTGATTTACGGCTATTATCAAACAAGCTATCAATAGCTTCTTGCAACATACGCTTTTCATTACGCAAAATTACTTCCGGAGCTTTTATCTCCATCAAACGCTTTAAACGGTTGTTACGGATAATTACCCTACGGTACAAATCATTCAAATCTGATGATGCAAAACGGCCACCATCTAAAGGCACTAATGGACGAAGCTCAGGCGGAATAACAGGTATATACTGCATTACCATCCACTCAGGTTTATTTACAATTCTTGTATTAGCATCTCTAAAACTTTCAACTACACTTAAACGCTTTAAAGCATCTGCCTTACGTTGTTGTGATGTTTCATTAGCTGCAGAGTTGCGTAAATCAAAACTTAGTGTGTCTAAATCTAAACGCTCCAACATAGCAGAAACTGCTTCTGCACCCATTTTGGCTACAAACTTTTCAGGATCTTCATCTGGCAATAATTGATTTTCTTTTGGAAGTGTATCTAGTATATCTAAATATTCTTCTTCAGTTAATAAATCGCCATAATTTTGACCCTTATCAGCTCTAATGCCAGCGTTTATAACTACAAACCTTTCATAGTATACAATGGTTTCTAATTTCTTAGAACTCATGCCTAACAAGTATCCAATTTTATTTGGTAATGATTTAAAATACCAAATATGAACAACAGGTACCACTAATTTAATGTGCCCCATACGCTCTCTACGTACTTTTTTTTCTGTTACCTGTACACCACATCTATCACACACTATACCTTTATAACGAATACGCTTATATTTTCCACAAGCACACTCATAATCTTTTACTGGCCCAAAAATACGTTCGCAAAATAAACCATCTCTTTCTGGCTTATACGTACGGTAGTTAATTGTTTCAGGCTTTAAAACTTCTCCAAAACTTCTTTCTAAAATAGTATCTGGGCTGGCCAAACCTATTGTAATTTGTGAAAAAGAAGCTCTTGGACGATTTTCGTTTTTGTTAAATGACATATTCTAATTAATAATGTTTTAATGGATAATTAATAATTCCTTCAATTCGGATGCTAGTTTGCTATTAGCTTACTTGCATTATTACCAATCCTTTTTAAATCCTATTCTAGTTGTTTTTGTTGCTGGTACTGGTTGTTGTATTAATTTTTTTAAATGAGCAAAAATAATTTGTATGTCGTCTTCACTTTTATTGGTTGAACGTTTTAGCTTTTCGAGTGGTAGTAAAATATCTTTATTTTGATACAACATTTCTTTCATTTTACTATACACCCTCATAATACTAATGTTTACCTCATTGGCTTTTTGTTCCGTAAAACACTTGATAACATAAGTACCCCATGTTCGGTGAAACAATATGGTTTGTACCTTAAACCCATTTTGATAGAATTGGAGGTCACAAATTGTGACCTCCAATTAGTAAGTTCAATATCGGTCATTTCAAACATAAAGTCTTCAGGAAACCTATCTATATTCCTTTTTACTGCTTGCTTTAAAGCCTTGGTTTCTACAGCATACTTTTCAGCTAAATCACTATCCAAGACCTCCCCTAACCCCTCCAAAGGAGGGGAATTGGAGTATTCAATTTAATGAAGCTTATAGACATATATTATTTCTACAATAAAAAAATCAAAGAACGGTGTAAGGTCAATAGTGAAATGTGAATATCCCTATTGACTATTCACCATTCACTATTTACAAAATTTATTCAAACTTCAAATCTAACCCTAACCCTCTCAACTCATGCACCAAAACGTTAAACGATTCTGGTATACCAGCTTTAGGTATGTTATCGCCTTTTACAATTGCTTCATACGTTTTAGCTCTACCAATAATATCATCAGATTTTAAGGTTAGTAACTCTTGCAATATATTTGAAGCACCATAAGCCTCCAATGCCCAAACCTCCATCTCTCCAAAACGCTGACCACCAAATTGTGCTTTACCACCTAATGGTTGTTGAGTAATAAGCGAATATGGTCCGATAGAACGTGCATGCATCTTATCATCAACCATGTGGTGTAATTTAATTACGTAAATTATACCTACAGTTGCTTTTTGATCAAAACGATCTCCGGTTTCTCCATCATATAAATATGTATGACCAAACTTTGGTAAACCTGCTTTTTCAATGTTTTCTGCAATTTCATCTACAGATGCACCATCAAAAATTGGAGTTGCAAAACGTACACCTAATTTCTCTCCAGCCCAACCTAATGCAGTTTCGTAAATCTGCCCAAGGTTCATACGGCTTGGTACACCTAGTGGGTTTAATACTATATCTACCGGAGTACCATCTTCTAAGAATGGCATATCTTCTGCTCTTACAATTTTGGCTACAATACCTTTGTTACCATGGCGACCGGCCATTTTATCGCCTACTTTAAGCTTACGCTTTATTGCCATGTACACTTTTGCAAGTTTTAATACACCAGCAGGCAATTCATCTCCTATTGAAATATTAAATTTCTCTCTTTTGTAACGGCCTAACTCTTCGTTAAACTTAATATTGTAATTGTGTAATAAAGTGTTTATTAAGTCATTAATTTTTTCATCGTTTGTCCAGTTTAATGGGTTTACGTTTACAAAATCAATACCTGCCAAATTTTTAACTGTAAACTTAACGCCTTTACCAATAAGCACTTCACCAAAATTGTTTGTAACACCTTGGCTTGATTTATCGAGTAACATGCTTTGCAATTTGCCTTGCAACATTTGCATTAGTTTCTCCTCATTTTCATCATGAGTTTTCTCAATTTTATCTAACTGAGCTTTTTCACGAACTTTTGCATTTTTATCTTTCTTAGCTCTTTGAAACAAACGCTTATCAATTACAACACCCTCTGTACCACTTGGTGCTTTTAATGAAGCATCTTTAGCATCACCAGCCTTATCACCAAAAATGGCTCTTAGTAATTTCTCCTCAGGAGTTGGATCACTTTCACCTTTAGGTGTAATTTTTCCGATAATAATATCGCCTTCTTTAATATTTGCACCAATACGAATAATACCATTTTGATCTAGATCTTTGGTAGCTTCTTCTGAAACGTTTGGTATATCAGCAGTTAATTCTTCTTCACCTAATTTAGTATCTCTAACTTCAGTTTCAAATTCACTGATATGAATGGATGTAAACAAATCATCTTTTACCACCTTCTCTGAAATTACAATGGCATCCTCAAAGTTGTATCCTTTCCAAGGCATGAAAGCAACTTTCATATTACGACCAAGGGCAAGCTCACCACCTAGGGTAGCATAACCTTCAGTTAAGAAATCGCCTTCTTGCACTTTTTGACCTTTAACCACAGCAGGTCGTAGGTTAATGGTAGTTTCTTGGTTGGTACGTACAAACTTGGTTAGTTTATACTTAGTTAAAGCATCTTCAAAGCTTACTAATTGAGCAACTTCGCTACGCTTATACCGTACATGTATTTCATTAGCATCTACATATTCTACCACACCATCCCCATCAGCATGTACTTGTATACGTGCATCTCTTGCTGCTTTACCTTCCAAACCTGTACCAACAATTGGTACTTCTGGTCTTATTAAAGGTACCGCCTGACGTTGCATATTAGAACCCATCAGGGCTCTGTTGGCATCATCATGCTCTAAGAAAGGAATAAGTGAAGCACTTAAACCCACAATTTGGTTTGGTGCCACATCCATCCACTCAACTTCTCCTTTATCTAGAATTGGGAAATCGCCTGTTTGACGTGATTTTATTCTATCATCAACAAAATTTCCTTTTTCATCAATATCAATATTTGCCTGGGCAATTTTTGCAGTATCTTCTTCTTCGGCACTTAAAAAAGTAACCTTTTTCATATCTACTTTACCATCAGTTACTTTACGGTACGGGGTTTCTATAAAACCCATATCGTTAATTTTTGCATGCACACAAAGGGTAGATATTAAACCAATATTTGGCCCTTCTGGTGTTTCAATTGTACATAAACGGCCATAGTGGCTATAATGCACATCTCTAACCTCAAATCCTGCTCTCTCTCTACTTAAACCTCCGGGCCCAAGAGCAGAAATACGACGCTTATGCGTTATTTCTGATAATGGATTAGTTTGATCTAAGAATTGACTTAACTGGCTGGTTCCAAAAAATGAGTTAATTACTGAAGATAATGTTCTTGCATTTATCAAATCCACCGGTGTAAATACTTCATTATCTCTTACATTCATACGCTCACGTATAGTACGTGCCATACGTGCAAGACCAACACCAAATTGTGCATACAATTGTTCACCAACGGTACGTACACGACGGTTGCTTAAGTGATCAATATCATCTACTTCACTTTTACCATTAGTAAGTTGTACTAAGGTTTTAATGATGGCAATAATATCATCTTTGGTTAATACCTTTTTAGTAACTGGAAAGTTTAAGCCAAGGCGACGGTTAATTTTATAACGACCAACCTCTCCTAAATCATAACGCTTATCACTAAAAAATAATTTATCAATAATACCACGAGCTGTTTCATCATCAGGTGCATCTGCTCCTCTTAATTGCTTGTAAATGTGTTGTACAGCCTCAAGCTCAGAGTTTGAAGTATCTTTATTTAAAGTATTGTATATAATAGAGTAATCACCACTTACCTCTTCTTTTTGAATGAAAACATTTTTAACCTCTACTTGTAATATTGTAGCAATGTTACTTTCATCAAGTACGGTATCTCTTTCTAGTATAATTTCATTTCTTTCTATTGATACTACTTCACCTGTATCTTCATCAACAAAATCTTCAACCCAGGTACGTAATACACGGGCTGCTAAGCGTTTGCCAATTTGCTTTTCAAGACTTTTTTTATCGGCTTTAATTTCATCTGCCATTCCAAAAAGTTCCAATATATCTTTATCGGTTTCAAAACCAATAGATCGTAGTAAAGTAGTAACAGGAAACTTCTTTTTACGATCGATATAAGCAAACATTACGTTGTTAATATCGGTTGCAAACTCCATCCATGCACCTTTAAAAGGTATAACACGGGCAGAGTAAATTTTAGTTCCATTAGGATGGGTTGATTGACCAAAGAACACACCTGGTGAACGGTGTAACTGGCTAACAACTACCCTTTCAGCACCGTTAATTACAAAAGTACCACGAGGTGTCATGTAGGGTATATTACCCAAAAACACATCTTGTACTATAGTTTGGAAATCAACATGCTCTTCATCATTACAACTAAGGCGTAGCTTAGCTTTTAATGGCACGGCATAGGTTAACCCTCTTTCAATACACTCATCAATAGAGTAACGAGGTGGATCAACAAAATAATCTAAAAATTCTAACACAAAAATGTTTCGGGTATCCGTAATCGGAAAATTATCTTTAAAACAGCGAAACAACCCTTCAACGTTACGTTTATCGGGTGTAGTTTCCAACTGAAAAAAGTCTTTAAAAGACTGAATTTGAATACCTAACAAGTCGGGCTGGTCCGCTATGAGTTCAACTTTTCCAAAGTTGATACGCTTAGCAGCATTTGTTTTAGTTGCAGACATATATTAATTAAAACGTTTAGTGAAGATACCTCACATTGAAATAGAGCTTGCGCTACTAAGCCAATTTAAGGTTGGCAAAGGTATGAAATTAATTTTAAAAAATAGGCAAAAAAAGATTATTTGGCAGGGAATTTGAGAAAAGAAGCCATTTTTTTTACAGAAAAGTACAAAATATGAATTAAAAGTTAGTTTTTGAATGTTAATTGAAAACTAGTGTTGAGTAATTATCTCATTTCAAGCTCTCACATCTAATTTTTCACATTTAATATCTTACATCTAATTTTTTTCAATCTCAACAATACAGGCAACAATATTTTTTGCATCGCTGGCAGTTGTTTTAAAATACATACTTCCGTTTGCTCCAGTATTAAAGCTCACATTTGTGATTGCATTTGCTGCTATGGCATCATTTAATTTACCAGCAAAATCAGTTTTAGTACTTGCATTTATGGCGCTATTTAAAGCAGTATAATCAAGTTCTTTTTTGCTTATAACAACACCCATCAAATCTTTGTTACCAACCTGATCAGCCTCTATACTTTCTTTACGAGGAAAAAGTCTATAACCTGTTATACCACAATATGGTGAATGAATAGGTTTATATGGAAATAATACAACACTTTTTGTAGCATCATCAGCAGGTGTAAAAATGTACACATAACACTCAACTGAATTTTTAAATTCAATTTTAAATTTACTACCTTTTTTAATTGGTGTAACAGTTTTAAATGTATTACCAGTAGCCAACTTTAAAGGCACAGCTTGCCTGGTAGTTGGGTTAAATAAACCAACTGTACATTCTAATGCCTGGTTTAATGCAGCTCCTCTTTTTGCTAATGGATCTAAACCATACGCTTCTCTAACAAAATTTTTAAAATCGGCATAACGTACATAAGCAAAACCATTTTGCCCCCACGCTGCACCCCAACTATTCATTATTTGAAAAGCACCACCTTCTACCCTATCATCATACCCTACAACACACATGGCATGGCCACCAAAACCAGTCATTTGTTCATCAGTTCTACTGGGGTGCCAAACTTTTTGGCCCATCATATCTTGCATATAAGTGCCCCCCACCATCATGCCTATAACCACAGGTGCATCTTTGGCTAAGTGCTCTTTTATTGCTCTAATATTTATTCCGTTTACATCATCAGTTTCAGTAAGTCGGTGAAAGCCATGTATTTTATTTTGACTTGCTTGTTGTGCTAAATTACTACTAGCTTGGCGGCTACAATCATTTTCGTCATACTGAAAATCTTGATACTTAACAGCACCATTTACTTGCATAAATTCCATAGCCTTTTGTATATAAGCCCCTTGGCAATCTTCTAAAGCTATATTGTTGTATAAAAAAGCTGGACTGTACGCTACCGATTTCGGATCTTGCCTTGTGCTGGCTGCCTCCAAAATAGTACGAGCTGCATAACAGCTGCTCCAAGCTACACAACTACCTTGCTTACCTTGGTTTTGAACAGGTGGAGCAAATGCAGCAAGTGACACCATTTCAGGTAATGGATTTTTTGTATTATCATCTTCTAAGCCCTCATAAACTTGTGCTTTTTTTGTTTGATTAGCATCAAAATTATAACCACTTTGTGAGAAGAGTGAGTTACTACCTCCGCCACCAGTATTGTTATTTAGCATGTTACAACCGCCTTTAAATATTAAAAAGTATGCTGCTATACCCACAACTGCAAGTAACAATAAACTCTTTCCGCCACAACCACCACCACTGCTGCCATTACCATTATTATTACTTCCACCTTTTCTAAACATACCAATTACTAAAGGTAAAAATCCCAATAAACTACCAATGTTTAAACCTCCTCCCCCGCCACCTCTGTTACCAGCACCGCCACCGCCTGAGTTATCATCTACATAATCATCTTGTCCATCAGGATCATCTACCATGTGTAATGCCATTGTATAAGTTTTTAGGAAATAAAAGTAAAGTTTTTAATGGATTTAACTACTATTATTTTAATGATTGATTTTTTTATAATTAATCTAATAGTTTTTGTTTAAGAAAATTAAATTAACACAATTAAATAGCATATATATCATGTATAAATTCTTACCTAATTAATATACATTGTAAACTTTGTTGCTTTTAAATTTTATAAAACTACCCCTCACCATAGTGGAAACTAATAATAATTTACATTTGGCAATTGAATTTTATACTACAAAAATTGAAATATATAGTAATGATTAATATTGACATTAGTAAAAATAATGCTACTAAACAAACAATTACTTGGATTAACAATACGGTAATTGGTTGCAATTTTTGCCCCTTTGCTGCTAAGGTTGTAAATGAAAAAAGTGTACGTTATGTAGAGATAGAATCTGAAAGGAATACATTTATATTTGAAAAATTTAAAGATGAACTTACTTTTTTAAAAAATAATATTGGTGTAGAAACAACCTTTATTATTTTAACTCAAGGATTTGAAAATTTTGATATGTATTTAGGTTTGATTGATGAACTAGAGATCTTGATAACAAAAAATAAATATGAAGGGGTATTTCAATTAGCAAGTTTTCACCCAACATATTGTTTTGCAGGTTCTACTGAAAAGGATGCAGCAAATTATACAAATAGATCACCCTACCCCATGTTACACATTTTAAGAGAAGATAGTGTTACAAGAGCTTTAACATCTTTTAAAAATCCAGAGCTAATTCCCGAAAAAAATATTGCATTTGCCAGAACCAAAGGATTATTATTTATGCAGATGCTAATGGCAAAATCAATTGATGAGAAGTGAGTTTGGGATCAAGCAATTTTTTTAATCAATTTACGCTACTTTTGCAGCCAAATTAAAAAAGAAATATATGGCAACTACCACAGATATACGCAGTGGACTTATTATTAAAGTTGATGGAAGTTTATACACTGTTATAGATTTTGGTCAAAATAAAACTGCCCGTTCTGCCGCTAAAGTGTGGGCTAAATTAAAAGGAGTAGATAATGCCCGAACTATTGAGCAAACATGGAACTCAGGCGAAACTATTTTTCCTGTAAGAGTAGAGAAAAGACCATACCAATATTTGTACAAAGACGATACTGGCTATAGCTTTATGGATACGGAAACCTATGAGCAAATTACAGTACCAGAAACAATGATAGATGCCCCAAGATTTTTAAAAGATGGGCAAGAAGTATCAGTTGCAATAAATGGCGAAACCGATCAACCAATGAGTGTAGAGTTACCAGATAAAATTGTTTTATTAGTGACATATAGTGAGCCAGGCATGAAAGGAGATACCGCTACGAAAACTTTAAAACCAGCAACTGTAGAAACTGGAGCAACTGTAAACGTTCCGTTATTTGTAAATGAGGGAGAATTGATAAGAGTATTGGCTAAAACGGGTGAATATGTAGAAAGGGTGAAATCATAAAAAAATTTTGAAAAGATTAAAAAATGGATAACTTGGAAAAGTTGTCCATTTTTTAGATATAAACATCTTTTAAATTGCGAAAGTTATGAACAATGTACTTTTACACTTTTTCTTATTTTAGCCTATTTTTAATGAATTAATCGCCATTTTTGCACAAAAACGGCTTCTTTTATAGCAATAACTCAAAAAATAGTTTTTCAACTACTAAATGATTTGCTATCTTAGCCGCCCGAAAACTTTATAAAAAATAAATTACATAAACTATGGATATAAAGCAAATACAAGAGCTTGTAAAGCTGATAAATAAAACTTCTATTGGAGAAATTACTATAGAGGAAGATGGCACTAAAATAACCATCAAACAAAAGAAAGATCCATCTCAAAAAATATATACACAAACTGCTGCAGCACAGTACAGTGCACCTGCTGCAGCACCAGCACAAGCTACTCCAGCTGTTGCAGCGGTAGTACAAACAGCAGCAGCAGAACCTAAAGCAGATAACTACATTACCATTAAAAGCCCTATGATTGGTACATTTTATCGCCAAAGTGGGCCTGACAAACCACTTTTTGTAAACGTAGGCGATGATGTAATGGTGGGAAAAGTAGTGTGTATAATTGAAGCAATGAAATTGTTTAATGAAATAGAAAGCGAAGTGAAGGGTAGAATTGTGAAAGTATTAGTAGAAGACGCAAGCCCGGTGGAGTATGATCAGCCGTTGTTTTTGGTAGATCCTTCTTAGTAATTAGTTAATGTGCTAATTGGATAATGTGCTAATTTTTTATACTTCAGTGTGAATCATTAAATTTTTTCAATCCATAATTGATAATTATTTTAAGATTTCTTTTAAATAAATATCTATGCAAAAAGAATTAATTGACAACAATCCAATTTTACAAAAAACGATTGAGTTTTCTTTAGCAGTTATCGAATATTGTGAAGCACTCGATGCCAATAAAAAGTATATTATTAGTAGGCAATTACTACGAGCAGCTACCTCCATTGGAGCAAATGCTTTTGAAGCACAAAATGCAGAAAGCAAGGCAGATTTTATTCATAAAATGAAAATTGCCGCCAAAGAGGCAGATGAAGTACATTGGATTACGTTTTGCTTGTACTCAAAAAAATATATTGATTGCAGACCTTATCGCAAAACCTTACCGAAATACAAAAATTGTTAAACGCTATATTAGGAAAAGCAAAGCGAAAAACACCATTTAGTTTTTTGCTCAGTTACTTTATTTGGTAGCAAACTAATTAAATGCAATAATCTAAATAATACTTCAATGTTTTTAAGAAATAAAATTATAAAACCCCAATATTTTAAATCATAACCTAACTAGTTAAAACATTAGCACATTAGCTAATTATCACATTAGCCAATTGGGCATTAGCACATTAGTTAATTATGAAATTAGCAAATTAATTATTATGTTTAAAAAAATACTTATAGCCAACCGAGGCGAAATTGCCTTAAGAGTAATACGTACCTGTAAAGAAATGGGTATAAAAACGGTAGCTGTGTACAGCACTGCCGATAAAGATAGCCTGCATGTAAAATTTGCCGATGAGGCTGTTTGCATAGGCAAACCAGCAAGTGCAGATAGTTACTTAAATGTTGCACACATTATGGCTGCAGCTGAAATTACCAATGCAGATGCTATACACCCAGGCTATGGTTTTTTGGCTGAAAATGCCAAGTTTGCAAAAATTTGTGGCGATCATGGTATTAAGTTTATTGGCCCCACGCCAGATATGATAAATGCCATGGGCGATAAAGTAACCGCTAAAGCCACTATGATAGCCGCTGGTGTACCAGTTGTACCCGGTGTAGAAGGGTTACTTGATAGTGTAGAACATGCAAAATGGGCTGCAAAAGAAATTGGGTACCCTATTATAATGAAAGCAACAGCAGGTGGTGGTGGCAAAGGTATGAGGGTGGTATGGGCGGAAGAAGATATAGAAAAAAACTTTGAAAATGCCAAAACAGAGGCTGCAGCATCGTTTAAGAATGATGGTTTATACATGGAAAAATATGTAGAAGAGCCTCGTCATATAGAAATACAGGTAGCAGGCGATCAATATGGTAATGCCTGCCATTTAAGTGAGAGAGATTGTAGCATACAACGTCGTCACCAAAAGTTGGTGGAAGAATCTCCATCTCCATTTATGACAGATGAACTGAGAGAAAGAATGGGTGATGCAGCTATAAAAGCAGCAAACTCTATACAATATGAAGGCGTTGGTACCATCGAATTTTTAGTAGATAAGCACCGCAATTTCTACTTTATGGAAATGAACACCCGTATACAGGTAGAACATTGTGTAACTGAAGAAGTAATAAATTTTGATTTAATAAAAGAGCAGATAAAAATTGCCGCTGGCGAAAAAGTAAGTGGTAAAAATTATTACCCTAAAATGCATGCTATAGAGTGCAGGATCAATGCTGAAGACCCTTACAATGATTTTAGACCATCACCAGGAAAAATCACTGTATTACATCAACCTGGAGGGCACGGTGTAAGGGTAGATAGCCATGTATATGCAGGCTATGTAATTCCACCATATTATGATAGCATGATTGCTAAATTAATCACAGTAGCTCAAACGAGGGAAGAAGCCATTGATACGATGTATAGGGCACTAAGCGAATATGTAATTGAGGGTGTAAAAACCACCATTCCTTTTCATTTGCAACTAATGCAAAACGAAGATTTTAGAAGTGGAAATTTCACAACGAAGTTTTTAGAAAGTTTCACTATGAAATAAAGATTAAACCACAAAGAAACAAAGTAAGGAAAAATAAATAACACAAAGAAAATATATACCCCTTTGTGTTGTTTGTAACCTTAGAGTTACTTTGTGTGAAATCCCTTTTCTTAACAATGTACACAAACTCCCAAATAGAACAATATTACGATCTCAGCCAAACTCACTACAAACGAGTTTGGAATCTCACAAAAAGCCGTTCATTACACTATGGTTATTGGGACAGTAGTACCAAAAATTTTCATGACGCCTTAATAAATATAAATAAAATATTAAGTACAAAAGCAGGGATAACCAATACCTCCAAAGTACTTGATGCAGGCTGTGGTATTGGTGGCAGCAGCCTTTGGCTAGCCAAACAAATTGGCTGTAAGGTAACAGGCATAAGCCTTAGTGCTAAGCAAGTAACCACAGCAAGCAAATTAGCTATACAAGAAAACTTGCAAACCCTAGCTCTTTTTGAACAACAAGATTTTACTGCTACAACTTACCATGCTGAAAGCTTTGATGTAATTTGGGCTATTGAAAGTGTTTGCCATGCCAATGATAAATGCAAATTTATAGCAGAGGCTTACCGGTTACTAAAAAAAGGTGGTAGGCTTATTATAGCTGATTTTTTTAAGGCCGATAACCTTACCCCTGAAAATGCTTCAATTATTACAGAATGGGCTAACGGCTGGGCAATTGATGATTTTGAAACCACCCAAAATTTTATCCATTACCTTTCCCAAACAGGGTTTAATAATATTATTATTGATGATGCAACCATACATATTATACCGTCTGCCAAACGATTATACAGAGCCTATTTTCCTGGTGTAATTGGTGGTTTTTTATACAAACTATTTAACTCTAAGCCAACAGTTTACGGTAAAAAAAATATAGACACGGCTTACCTGCAATACAAAGCATTGAAATTAGGGTTGTGGAAATATCAAATTGTGTTGGCTCAAAAATGATTGTATCTCATATTTAATTTCGCAATAATTTTCTATTTACAATCTTCAGTTCTAAATAGTTTAGAAAAATAAGGTTATTGTTTTTACTAAATTCTTTCTATAACTAAAAAAGCCATCTTTTTCAAGATGGCTTTTTTAGTTATTTTATAGTATTAATCTTTTATTAATTTTTGAGTGGTTGTTGTACCATTCTCATTAATTATTCTTAAAACATATACTGCTTTTGCAAAAGAAGAAATATTAATATCTGCATAAGTATTAGTTACTATTTGCGATTTTATCAATTTTCCGTCATTACCATAAATTAAAATAGTGTTTTTGCCAACTTGCATACCTGTGATTGTAAAACTACTTACCACTGGGTTTGGAGCAATTGCAATTAAGCTACGAGAATCTGCACAACTTAATTTACGAATTTCGCTGTAAGTAAATGAACCATCTTTTTGTATCATTTTTAAACGGAAGTAATAAACAACATTTGATTGCATTGAATAAGTAAATGCATACTTAGAAGTTGATGAAGTATTTCCGTTTGCTGCAATAGTTCCTACTTTAGAGAAAACTGAAGATGTTGATATTTCAACTTCATATTTATCTGCATTTATTTCTGAAGATGTTTTCCAATTTAATATTGCATTACAATCTCTATTAATAGCTACAAATTCAGATAATACTATTGGTAATGGACCTAAATTTGGCCATCTAACAATGTAAGTAGCTGGTGTTGGATCAGGAACACCTGCAGAATCAATGTAAGCGTATTTAAAGAAAGTTAAACCTGTATCAGTTGCAATTGTAAATTTAATTTGCAATAATGTAGGGTTATAATTAGGTATTATTTGATTAGAAGAAACTGGTGAACCAGCATATAACAATTGAGAGTTATTTGGTATTTGAGTAATTTGTACTGTTAATCCCATTAAAGAAGCTGTTGTTGGTTTATCTTCAGGATCACTACCGGTTAACTGAGGTAAAGTACCTGTAAGTGTAATTACACTGTTAAGTTGTGGAGTGGGTATGAAGTTATCAAAACTTACTGATTCTGGAGTTCTCTCAATACCAAAATTATTATTAATACTTATTGTATTTGCTGCAATATTTAATACTGCAAGGTTACCATTTACTAAACCATCATTACCTGCAACTGCACCGTTAAACTCTCCTGTGTTTATCCAACCGTTTGGTAATACCGTATTTGGTGCAACAGCAGGTACAGCATAAGTACCAGCACTTGTAATAGTAGTTACCTGTACTGTATAATCGCCAACTGGAACTTTATCAAATAAATAATTGCCTTCAGCATTTACAAGTACACTAGCTACTACATTACCATCACTGTTAATTAAATTAGCATATAAAGTACCGTTTACATTAGTTGGTAAATTTGCAATTCCTGCAGTTTGGTTAATATTATTATCTTTCAAACCATCTCTATCATTTAACACAGTACCACTTATTTGTTGTGTTGGTTTTTCATAACTAGCAGATAAACTCCAAACATCACCAGTTAAAGGATCTTTAGCAGCACCACCACTTATTAAAATATTACCACTAGCATCTACACCTTTCGTAGACCAAGCAAATTGTGAGGCTGTACCACTTTCTAAATAAACTCTATAAACTAATTCTTTAACAACACCATTAATTCTAACACTGCCACTTGCAGCACCAAAATTATTAAAAGGGCTTTCATTTAAGATATTTGTAGAGCCACCATTTGGATTTGCATTATTATTGTTTAAAATTTTATTGTTATCTATAGTAAAAAATGTGTTACCTGACATTCTAGTAGAAGTAAAACCAGGAGTTTGTAACTCTAGTTCAGAAGAGAAAAAAGTAGACAAAGTTACTGAAGGGTTGTTGGCAGCTTGAAACCTGTAAGAACCTCCTAAACCAGCAATATGGATGACTGGATTTAAAACTGGTGTACTAAAAGTAAAAACTACATCCCCAAAATAAACCCTTGAACCAACTGGGTAGGCTGGGTTATTAAATAAAGCTTGAGCAGTTGTAAATAAATTTACGCCACCTGTATATTTTTGATTAGTGTTACTTGCATTAATACCTGTGCCTAAATTTGCACCGGTTGCATTTGGATTAGATGTAAACATGTTATTTGTTGGGCCACCACCACCTACAGTGTAAGAACCGAACACCGAAAACCTGTTATTAGCAGCTGCAGTTTGAGTAACATCTCCTGCGTAATAAGGCTCACTTGTAGAAGGTAATGCACCAAATACCAACCCGGTTGTTTGAATTGTATTGTAATTTGAACCATTACCCAAATAATCCGTTGATCCATAACTTAAATTAGTGAACTGTTGGTTTCTAAACCCTATTGTTAGGGTAGAAGTTGGAGAATTTGTAGTAAAAATTTGGTTATTTGCTGCATCATTTTTAAAGTTTAAAGATATGGGTGCAGTACCCAAACCAAAACCGGCATTTGTAACTACCATGTTATTTTCTGTAGAAAATTCCAGTGTAGGAACATTCTGTGCCATTGCTACTCCATTTATCAATAGTGCAAGTGCAACGATGATAATTTGTTTAAGAATTGTTTTCATTTTATATTATTTAAGAATTTTAAAATTTGTTTATCCAATAACAACTTGACCGTTGCTTCTTTTTATTCCGAAGTTTACATTTAATAAATTAGTAGTTTCTACATCAATTAATATGATACCATCTATCATACCATCGCTACCACTGTTAGGACCTGCGCCAACATTTTCGCCTGTATTTTTCCAACCACTAGGCAATAATGGGTTTGGAGCATCATCACCAACAAAAGCGAAAATTCTACTTAAAACAACTACATAGCTAGAGTTAGGATTTACATCAGCAAAAGTGAATGTACCATCACCTAATACTGACTCACCTTGTAAAATTTTATTAGTAGCAGGATCAATTAAATAAACATATAATTCAGATGGTATTGGAGCAGCTCCTGGAGTATTATTTACTTCATTATCTGCTAAACCATTTACATCGTGCCATACATTTCCACTAACATTTATTGGGAAGAAGAAACCAGCATCAATTGTATTATTTATTTGACCCGGAGTAAGTGTAATATTAGATACAACTCCATTTATAGGATCACTATCATTTGCATCAGTAGCGCCTGGGCTAGTTGAATTAGAAATTGTTGCTGTAGAACCATTAGGTGTTAAAAAAGTTACTTTGTAAGTACCTGGTGATAGATTTGTGAAACTGTATATTCCATTTGCATCAGTTACAGTACTTCTTGTTGTACCATCAGCAAACGTAAGCGTTACAGAAACGTTAGCAATTCCAAATTCATCAACCGTTTTTATACCATCTCTGTTAGCATCATTCCATACTAAATCACCAATTTGTGCAGTACCCTTAAATCCGAAATCAACAGTTAAGTTGCCATTAATACCATCCGTATCTATGTTTGTATCTGGCTCTCCGCCTACTGTTAATGTTACTGCATTACTTCTTACTTCACCGGCAACACTTGTATTTACACCATTGTTATCTTTATCAATATTATTGTCAGGGTCTCCACCATTAATTGATGAAGTTGCATACCCATTTGGTGTAGTTACACCTACTATATAGTTACCAGGATATAAGTTATTAAAACTGTATACTCCAGTACCATTTGTAGTTGTTGTTGCAATTGCGGCACCATCAGCTACGTTATCATTATTAGCATCTATGTATAACTTAACGGTTACACCAGCAATACCAGCTTCGTTAGTTTCATTTATACCGTTGTTGTTTTTATCATACCAGACAGCGTTACCAACATTAACACTTTGTACCACTGTTATACTAGTTACTGAAGTATCTGAACAACCAGTTAATGTATTAAATACTATTACTTGGTAGTTGTATACACCAGGTGTATTGATGGTTACAGAAGGATTAGCTACAGTAGCACTGCTTAAACCTGTACTAGGCGACCAAATATACCCTAAAGGAGCATTTGGAGAAGCTATTGGAGGAGTACCTGTTGGAGTACCACCAATTGTAACTGGAACACCTGTTAAAGTTGTTTTTGCTGGTCCTGCATTTGCAATTGGATTTTTGTCAACGTTTATAAATACAGTAATTTGATCTGTACGTGTACAACCACCTTGAGTTACTGTAAGTAAATATGTTGTAGTTTCTAAAGGAGAAACTAAAACACCAGCTTGGTTTGCACCATTATCAATTGATGTTGGATCACCAGCAATAACTGTCCAAGAATATGATGAACCAAGAGGGCCTTGTCCATTTAAAGTTGTACTAGAACCTGAGCATATATCAGCATCAGGGCCAGCATTTGCAAAAACGGCTTGAGTAATTATTATTGATTTAATATAAGTTGCTGTACATCCGAATTTGGTAACTGTTAAGGTAATGTCATATTCACCCGGAGTAGCCCATGATGAAGTAACGCTTGAACCAGTTGCAGTTGCTGGGTTACCACTCATAAATTCCCAAGTATATACTGAACCCGAACCTGCACCTGTGGCTGTGAATAAAGCAGCTTCATTAGCACATATTGAAGCTGGACCATTAATACCAGATTGAATGTTACATAGGTAGAAACCAGCATCAACAGTTGTATTTGGAACAGCAGCCACAACAGTAACACCCGTAACTACTCCGTTTATTGGATCACTATCTTTTGTATCATCTGCACCTGCATTTGGAGTAACCGTACTGTAACCAGCTGGTGTTGTAAATGTTACCACATAATTATTAGCTGCTGGTAAATTTGAGAAATTATATAAACCACTTGCATTTGTAGTTGTTGTTACAACTGTACCGTTAGGATAAGTTAAAGTAACAGTTACGTTTGCAATTCCTGTTTCATTTGTGTTTTGGATACCATTTGCATTTACATCGTTAAATACAAAGTCACCAATTGAGCCTGTACCTGTAAAGCCAAAGTCTACTGTGTTGTTACCGTTTGTACCATCACCATCAACAGCAGTTGCTGGCTCAGTACCTGATGATAGCGTTACTGCGTTAGTTCTAACCTCTGTACCTACAGTGTTTACACCGTTGTTATCGTTATCAATATTATTATCAGGGTCACCACCATTTATAGCTACAATAACATAACCACTTGGAGTTGTAACACCAACTATGTAATTACC
>JANMAV010000278.1:0-21860 GCA_031360055.1 Ferruginibacter sp. | reverse complement strand
CCGAAGGGGGGATTTCAGACTCCAATACTTTAGAGGGCTTTTTGTTTTTTGCAGAGTTCAAAATCCCCCCTTCGGGGGGTGGGGGGGCTGTGGCTACAAACATTAAATCTTTCCCCATTTGCAAACATTTTTGCACACTTTGGCTTAGCCTAAATTTCATATCATCGGTTACCTGCAACCTATCAACTACCACTTCAATATCATGTACTTTATATCTGTCCAACTGCATACGTGCAGTTAAGTCTATAATTTCTCCATCAACCCTAACTTTTAAAAATCCTTTCTTTCTAATATCTTCAAATAGCTCTCTGTAGTGGCCTTTGCGGCCTCTTATTAATGGAGCAAGTAAACTTATTTTTTGGTTAATAAATTTTTCAAATATGGATTGTACAATTTCTTCTTCTGAAAATTTTACCATTTTTTTGCCCGTATTGTAGCTGTAAGCTTCTCCAACACGGGCATACAACAACCTTAAAAAATCGTAAATTTCTGTAATTGTACCAACGGTACTTCTTGGGTTTTTGTTTGTAGTTTTTTGCTCAATAGATATAACTGGAGATAAGCCAGTAATTTTATCTACATCAGGCCTGTCCATATCTCCAACAAATTGCCTTGCGTAGGCTGAAAAACTTTCCATATATCTACGTTGACCTTCATTGTAAATGGTATCAAAAGCTAACGATGATTTACCACTGCCACTTACACCTGTAAAAACAACCAATTTATTTTTGGGTATTTTAATATCAATATTTTTAAGATTATGTTCTCTGGCACCAAAAACTTCAATATACTTCTCAGTTAAAGTTGTAGAATCAACTTTATCAATTTTTTTGTTCATAAATTATTTCTTACAACAAATATACAAACTAATAGAAAGGTATTTTTTTGAAAAGAGGCAATATATAGAAGTAATGAAATTACTTTTCTTAAAAATAAATTGGCTTACTTGTTGTTTACAATATGTAAACTAAATCAAAAAATTATGCAAACTTCATTAACAAAATTCGGTAATAAAATTTTTCTATCTTTTGTAGCTTTTTTTGCTACACTTATTGCTACAGCACAAGATACTGTGGTAAGTACTACAACTACTAGCACAAATGCTAGCAATACAACTAGCTCTAACACTGAGCAAATGTGGTATACACAACCTTGGGTACTAATAGTTGGGGGTTTAGTTGTGCTACTAATTATTATTCTAGCAATGAGAGGTAGTAACACATCAAAAGATAGTGTAACAGTAACTAAAACTGTTAGTAGAGATACCGATGTATAACTATAAATTGTTGTATCAGGAGTATTTACTTGTGTAAAAATTTCCTCATAAACACACTTTTTAAAATTGAAAATAAATATTATGACAAACAACGAAAATCTAGTTGAAGTTTTAAATGACTTAGTAGAAATAAATAATGATAGGGTAAATGGATACATTAAAGCAGCCGAAGATACAGATGATGCTGATGTAGATCTTAAAGCCATTTTTGTAAAAATGGGTGAACAAAGCGTAGGCTTAAAAACTACTTTAATGGCAGAAGTTGTAAGACTTGGTGGCGAAACTGAAAAAGATACTTCTACTTTAGGAAAATTACATCGTATGTGGATTGATTTAAAAGCAACTTTTACTGGCAATGATAGAGAAGCAATTTTAAATAGTTGTGAGTTTGGAGAAGATGCTATACAAAAAGCATATACTGAAGCTTTATCATCTAGCGTTGAGATAGATGCTGAAACTAGACAATTAATTATGGCACAACAGGCTGAGTTAAAAACCAGCCATGATGTAATAAAAAAATATAGAGATTTGCAGAAAGCTTAATCTCTACAATGAGTGATAATCTTTGAAATGCCGATTCGAACTTGAGTCGGCATTTTTATTTTGAATATGTTTTATAATCTGCAAATAATGATTACTGCAATTATAAAGTTATTTTTGCCCAAATAAATAAAAATAATGCATATTAAAAAAGCAGTTTACGTAATAAGTAGTCCAGATGTTGAAAAATGCCCACAACCAGATAGGCCAGAGTTTGCATTTATTGGTAGAAGTAATGTGGGCAAATCATCATTAATTAATATGCTTTGCAATAATGATAAGCTTGCTAAAACCTCAGGCTCTCCCGGTAAAACTCAATTAATAAATCATTTTGAAGTATTAAGTAACAATGGTGAGGAAGGGAAAAAGTCAGTACCAGATCAACATTGGTATTTGGTAGATTTACCTGGCTATGGTTTTGCAAAAGTGAGTATAAGTAGCCGAAGAAAATGGGAGCAAATGATTGAGAATTATTTGAGAAAGAGAGAAAATTTATCTCAAGTTTTTGTATTGATAGATGCTAGACATAGCCCACAAAAAATTGATTTAGAGTTTTTAGAAAACTTAAAAAATTGGAATGTAGGGTTTAGTTTGGCCTTTACAAAAAGTGATAAAGAAAACCAACGTATTGTTAGTAAAAATGTAAAAGCATTTTTAGAAGCTATGAAAGAAACTTGGCAGTTTTTACCAAGGCATTTTGTTACCAGTGCTGTAAAAAAACATGGCAAACAAAAATTATTAGCATTTATTGGAGAAACCAATGATGAACTTGCTCTCAATAATGAGCAAAAATAAAGAGAGCCGGTCCCTAACACCGACTCCCCTTTCGTTATACACATGAATCTACCTTACTGTTTTAAAATACGTTCTGTTTGCGTATAGCCATTGCTAAGCATTTGCAAAATGTAAAAGCCATTGCTAAGGTTGGCTATATTAATATTGTTACTGCCTTTATTGTTGCTACCATTAACTAACAATCTAGCATTTACATCATATAATTTATATTGATATTGTTCTGTAGCTTGAACATTAATTTGATTTTGTACTAAAGTATTTACAGAAAATAACTTTACAGCATTATTTTTAAGTACTACCAAGTTTGAAAACATGGTTTGGTTTATTATAGATGTAGCTTTCAATCTATAGTATGTAACAGCTACATTTTTTGCGTTATAGCTAAAGGTATTTAACCCAGTTACATCAGTTAAAATTGGAGTATAATCAATACCATTTGTAGAAGCTTCAAGAACTTGTTTAGCAATAGGCTCATCAGCAATTATTTGCCAAGTAAGATTGTGCATATTTTTATTTACACGGCCCTGTAAGCTAACACTATGTATAGGTAATGCACCTCTAAAACCTGATAAAGTGTAGCTACCAATGCTGCCATAATTACTAGTGTTTGCATTAGCTGTACCATCTACCAATATATAATAAGTACCTGCAGTTAATGCAGTATCTACAACAACATTTAGGTTATCGCTAGGGTCGTATACTTTAATTAATTGGTTGTTATTATTATATAACATCAAAAGTAAATCTACATTTGCACCATCAGTATTTGAGCCTACACTATATGGAGCTGCTTCAATATGAATGTTGCCAGCTTCATTTAAATTAATTTTAAAAGCATCTTTATCAGTTGCAGTACTTATTAAACCTTGTACATTAAAAGATATTGAATTTAATGCAGTTGTATTATTATCCATAGTTTCGGCATAATCATCATCTCTAAAGCCAAAACCATTTTGAGTAGTTATTATTGTTAAATTATCTTGTACACCTGTACAGCCAGAAGGTGTGGGCCCATTGTTCCACCCAGTAATATTTTTACCATAACTATTGCCCATTATTGGTGCCCAACTTGTAAGGCCAGTACCTATACCTGTGTTGTAGGTCTCAGTTAAAGAGCAATTGCCATCATATTTTGATTGGTGAGACAAACCTAAAGTATGTCCAGCTTCGTGTGAACAACACTCAGCTATAAATTTTGCATTATTAAATAATCTATCGCTAAATACAAAACCCGGTACATTACTACCCCAAGTAAAACTATTATTGTATGATACACCACCGGCACCCGGTGTCCAAGCACTTGTAGGTGTTACAATAATTCTAATACGTTTGTTTGCTGGTGCTGCTATAAATAAGGCAGAATCTGTAGTAATATTTACTGCAAAAGGGCGATAATCTTCACTTACTCTATTAAAAATTTCTGTTACTTGGTCTGCAGTTAAAGCAGCTGGGTTACATGTAAATGCATTACCACTTTGCCAAGCTGCAGTTTGTACAGTTTGCCCATCAAAGTCTAAAAAAATAGTTGGTTGTGGTTGTGCAGATTGAAGGCTGTTTAGTTTAGGGAAACTTTGCCCAACTGCACCAATAGATGAAAGTAACAATGCTACAAAGCAAAGTACTTGCGTACGGTGGTTTTTCATGAATATGTGTTTAAAAGCTTGGGATTAATGAGATTTTGATATTGGTAAAAATCAGCACAATCTGTATTTTATTGACTACATGGCTCTAATATTTTTTGTGTTTCAAATTTTTGTAACGTATAAACTCCATTTTTGTTTTGTAAATTATAACCATCGCTTGCATAATTATTAATAATCATACCGCTGTAATTCACTAATTTATCTGTAGTAGTATTTCTAGTAATTTGTAGTATTGTGTAGGGATTATTATCAGCTTTTACTAATATGGTTTGCATATTATCATAATCATTTTGTATACTGATTACAGTGCCGGCAAAAATTAATTGGTTGGAGAAATTTATAGTAATTTGATGTAGTACTTTGCTATTAAAAGCAACAGCTATATCATTTTCGGATACAGTTATAGTAGTAGGGTAATTAGTAAATACTGCTGCTTTTGTAACAGTTTGCTGTGCATATATAGTGTTGCAAAATAGTGCTAAGGTAAGCCCTAGCAGGCATTTTGAAGCGTTGGTCATATTGTATGGTTTTAAATATTGAAAATACTTCGATACTAAAACGCAAACATTACTATATTATTATATTAATTTGAAAAAAAATTAAAATTGATTTGTGCTAAGCATTACCAATGTGCATGCATCCAGCACTTCTATACCTTTTTTAGAAGCTAGATTAGCCAATTCATCATTTTCTGCACCGGGGTTAAATATGATTCTTTTTGGCTGTAATTGTAAAATATAATTGTGATAGGGAATTTGGTTTGTAGCATTTAAATATACAGTTACTGTGTGTATTTGTGGCAGTATAGGTTGCCCTTGTAAAACATGTACTCCATTAATATTGCCAGTCTTTAATCCTACTGCAAAAACATTGTGTTTATGTAATACTAATTTTTTAATGGCCATATTGCTATATCGTTCTGGGTTTAATGAAGCCCCCAATACTAATGTATTTTTTACCATGATGTTATTTTAAAAATCGGTGATGTAGTTTGTGTGTTGGCATCATGCAAGTTTCTTTTTTGCCAAACCATTTATATCTATTTTTTGCAATTAAACTATATACTGCGTTTCTTACAAATGCAGGGATAATAATAAAGGCGTATAATAATTTTATGGGTCCATTAAGTTGTTTAGCTACCAATAATGCTGCCGTAGATTTTGTGAAAGCTTTATTACTTTGCACTAAAACAAAGGAATTATTATTTACCGTAGGCAAATTAAAATGAACTAATATTTTTTGGCCAGTTTCAGATTGTAAGGATGCAAAAGTAAATTTTTCTTTATCATCATGCCGTATTACAAATTGAACAGCACCATTGCATAAATTACAAACACCATCAAATAAAATAATTGGATCCAATAAATTCATTAATACAAAGTTTAATAATTAATTTTAGAAACAACTATTTATGTATGATTACAGTTGTTAATTTTTTTGATAATTTATTTTTTAAAATATTAGTAATATGAAATTTTTATATTTAATTATAATGATTTTTTGTGTACAGCAAACTGTTTTTTCTCAAAAACAAACTTTACAAAGCATTGCTATGGTAGAGGGTAAAAAAATTGAACAAAAAGTAATTAATTGGAGAAGAGATTTTCACCAAAATCCAGAGTTAGGTAATAGAGAAACTAGAACTGCGGCAATAGTTGCAAAGCATTTAACATCTTTACATATAGAAGTAATTAGTGCTGTAGCTAAAACAGGTGTAGTGGGCATATTAAAAGGAGGGCTACCCGGGCCTGTTATTGCACTCCGTGCAGATATGGATGCACTGCCTATTGTAGAAAGAGTAGTATTGCCTTTTAAATCTATAACAACTACAACTTATAACGGTAACCAAGTTGGTGTAATGCATGCTTGTGGCCACGATGCTCATACGGCAATACTTATGGGTGTTGCAGAAATTTTAGCAGGAATGAGAAATAACTTACGGGGTACAATTAAATTTATTTTTCAACCAGCAGAAGAAGGTGCACCTATTGGCGAAGAAGGAGGTGCAAAACTAATGGTAAAAGAAAATGTGATGACAAACCCAACTGTAGATGTAATTTTTGGCTTGCATGTAGCTGCTGATTTACCCGTGGGTAGAATAGGGTATAGACCAGGTGGTTTTATGGCAAGCGCTAGTGATTTGAAGATTTTAGTAAAGGGAGTAGGGGCTCATGGGGCATCTCCGTGGATGGGGGTAGATCCTATTGTTACTGCAGCACAAATTATAAATAATTTGCAAACTGTAATAAGCCGAAATGTAAAGCTTATTGACAATGCAGCAGTAGTTACCATTGGCTCTATAAATGGGGGTAATAGGTTTAATATTATACCTGAAACAGTTGAAATGCAGGGTACAGTAAGAACATTTACTGATGTAGATGAAAAATTAATTTTTGAGAGAATAAAACAAATCGCCATTAAAACTGCCGAAGCAAATAATGCTGTTGCTGAGGTTTCTCTGCCATACAGTGTACATTATCCTGTTACATTTAATGATGTAAATCTTACTGCTAAAATGCTACCATCCCTGCAAAGAACTGTAGGTGTTAATAATGCACAATTGGTATCAGCTAAAACAGGTGCAGAAGACTTTAGTTTTTACCAACAAAAAGCATCTGGCTTATTTTTTAACCTTGGTGCAATGCCTATAAATGCCAAACCTACTAGCCACCACACAGCCGATTTTTTTATTGATGAAAGTAGCTTTGCAATAGGTATGCTAGCTTTTACTAATTTAGTGTTAGATTATATGGACGCACCAAAAAAATAATACATTATGCAAGATTTAATTGAAAAGTTAACTAACAATGCTAACATCACCCCAGCACAAGCAAGTATAGTTTTAGATACTGTAAAAGATTATGTAAAGGAACAGTTTCCTATGATGGCATCAGCCGTTGACAAACTTTTTAGTGCTAATGAAAAACCAAAGGAAGATGATTATTTAGCGTAGATGATTATGGTTGTATTTCTTTATTGCAATACGCTAAAATGTTATCAATATCAGTATTGCTTAAATTAGGGAAAGCCAACATGGGTGATTGATTAAACTGGTTAAATAATTTTTTTGCGTAGTCGTTCCTGCTAATTACATCTGCAGAGTTTTTTACAAATTCATACAATAGCTCCTTGCTTGGCCAACGCTGTGCAACACCCTGTAATGCAGGCCCAATGTATGCTTGCTGAGGTTTGTGGCAATTTGAACAATTAGCTTTAAATAAATTTTCTCCTGCAACAATACCTGCATTCGGTATTGCATCATCGTTGTTAATATTGTTGCTATTGCTGCTACATGAATAACAAATTATTAGTATGCTTATAAAAATTATTAATAAATTTTTCATTAATGTATAGTAACTAAAAATATAATTTACATACTCCTACTTACAAACTAATTAAACTCTATTAAGAGTTATTTAAAAAAATAAATTTCTACTTATTTTAAAATTTCTCTTCCTATTACCAGTTTTTGTATTTCACTAGTACCTTCACCTATGGTACATAATTTACTATCTCTGTAGTATTTTTCTACAGGAAAATCTTTGGTATATCCATACCCACCAAAAATTTGTACAGCATCGGTGCTTATTTCTACTGATATTTCACTGGCATAATATTTAGCCATAGCAGCCACCTTTGTCATTGGTAAGCCTTTCATTTTTAAATCGCAGGCTTGATTTATTAATAATTCTGCTGCCGCAATTTTTGTAGCCATATCTGCCAACTTAAATGATATGCCTTGAAAGCTTGCAATAGGTTTATCAAATTGATGACGCTCCTGTGCGTATTGTAATGCCGCTTCGTAAGCCCCTTTAGCAATACCCAAGCTTAATGCAGCAATTGATATTCTACCACCATCTAATATTTTCATTGATTGTTTAAAACCTTCTCCCACGCCACCTATACGTTGGTCATCGGATATGATACAGTTATCAAAAATCATTTCGGCGGTTTCACTTGCTCTCATGCCGAGTTTGTTTTCTTTTTTACCAGCTGTAAAGCCGGGTGTATTTCTATCAATAATAAAAGCAGTACAATTATTTTTTGAACGTGGCTCACCTGTACGGCAAATAACAACAGCTACATCTCCACTTTTGCCGTGGGTTATCCAACTTTTTGCTCCGTTAATTACCCAATTATTGCCATCCTTTACAGCAGTTGTTTTCATATTACCAGCATCGCTACCTGTATTTGGTTCAGTTAAACCCCAAGCACCAATATGCTCTGCAGTAGCTAGTTTTGGTAGGTATTGTTGCTTTTGAGTTTCATTTCCAAATGCTAATATATGGCCTGTGCAAAGTGAATTGTGAGCAGCTAATGATAAACCAATAGAGCCACATACTTTTGCTACTTCTTGTATTACTGCACTATATTCAAAATAACCTAAACCAGTACCTCCGTATGCCTCAGGTACCAATACACCCATAAGCCCGAGTTTTCCTAACTCTTTAAATATATGTACAGGAAATTCCTGGCTTTCATCCCACTCCATCAGGTGTGGTTTTATATGTTGTATGGCAAAATCTTTAGCAGATTGGGCAACTTGTTCTGTAAGTTCATTCGTAATAAAATCCATTAGTTTTCAATTTGGCTTTGAATGTGCAATTTACTAAAACTTAAGCTAGTAATGGTATTTTAAGGTGTAATTTATAATGATAAATACGGTGAAATTTTACTGTAAATATCATCTGTTATGAGCATTACTTTTTTCAGATCTTGAACGCTTGTAAAATTGCCATGTTCTCTTTTGTAAGCCATTATAACTTTTGCAAGTTGCCAACGTATGTATGGGTGAGTTTTCAATTCTTCTTCTGTACAGGTATTTATCGAAATTTTTTTTATGTTATTGCTTATTTGTAAATACGGTTTTATTTTTTGAAACACTGAATCGGGTAAGCCAAATGTTTCTGCAATTTGATTGATGCTATAAAAACCACCCAATTTATTTCTAAAATTTACTATTCTGCGGCTGTACCCACCACCTATACCTGGTAGTGCATCAAAGCCAGATGAGTCTGCAAAGTTTACATCAATTATTGATACTACCTTTTTTTCGTAAATTTTTTTCGTATATGGCGTATAATTGTTAACGTACTTGTTGGTATATTCAACCTGTTTGATATTTGCATAAGGTATTAATCTTTGTTTATCAGCATCAGATAAACCCCATATTTTATTTAAATCTTCAGGTTCTTTAAACCTACCACCTTTACTGATGTAGTGTAAAATTGTGGTACTTGTTTTTTCACTTACTCCTAATTGTAACCATTCATTTTGTGTGATGCTGTTGGGATCAAAATAGAACATAGTACCCGTAAAGGGTTTGTTTTGATTATATTTTGTATATGTTTTATATTCATTTTTTGTGTTGTTTGAACTGTCGTAAAGTTGCTCTTGCAGGGCTAAGGAAGCTGAATCAATCTTAGAAAAATTTAGTGGTGTATTAGTATGTGGTTCAAAAAATACACCTGCAGCAAAAGAGATAGCTGTAATAAATAAAATAGTAGTTACACCTATTTTTTCTGTTAGAGAGAATTGATAATATTTTTTTACATCTTCTAGAGCCATGTTTATTATTGTACTTAAATATAATACATTAAATAATTATAGTTATGATAAATAAAATTTGAGTACACAGATAAAAAAAGCCACCTTGTTTAAAACAGGGTGGCTTACTATAAATAATTTTTGTAATTAAACTCTAAAATGTGCAAAAGCTTTATTTGCTTCAGCCATACGATGTGTATCTTCTTTCTTTTTGTAAGATGCACCTTCACCTTTACTTGCTGCTACTATTTCATTAGCTAATTTATCTGCCATGCTACGGCCATTACGCTCTCTGCTATAACGCACCATCCACTTAATTGATAAAGATATTTTTCTATCTGCACGTACTTCAGATGGAATTTGGAAAGTAGCACCACCAATACGGCGACTTCTAACCTCTACACCTGGAGTAATGTTGTTTAATGCTCTTTTCCATACTTCATATCCTTCTTCACCAGTTGTTTTGGCAACCTTATCTAATGCATTGTAAAATATATTAAATGCTCCACTTTTTTTACCTTCCCACATTAAATTATTTACAAAACGAGTAACTAATTTGTCGTTAAATTTAGGATCCGGTGCTAAAGGTAGTTTTTTGGCTTGTGCTTTACGCATTGTCTAATTTTTAGTTTTGGGCTGAATTTCTTCAAGTTTTAAAACTTTACTCAACCGTATTTTAATGAATAATTGATAGGTTTGGTGTATTTATATCAATACTAAATACTACTTCTTAGCTCTCTTTGTACCATATTTACTACGGCTTTGCTTACGATCTTTCACACCAGCAGTATCTAACGAACCACGAACAATGTGGTAACGTACACCTGGTAAATCTTTTACCCTACCGCCACGTATTAATACAATACTGTGCTCTTGCAAATTATGACCCTCTCCAGGTATGTAAGCAATAACCTCAATTTTGTTGGTTAAACGTACTTTTGCTACTTTACGTAGTGCTGAGTTTGGTTTTTTAGGAGTTGTGGTATATACTCTTGTACATACTCCACGGCGCTGTGGGCAACTATCAAGTGCTCTTGATTTGCTCTTAGCTTTAATAATTTCTCTTCCTTTACGAACCAGTTGTTGTATTGTTGGCATTTATATAACCTTTTTTTTCGGACAGCAAAGGTAGGAATTTATTTTGCAAAAAAAACAATGCCGAATGTAATTTTTTAATTTTTTTTTAAGCTACTATCAAAAAACCTCCTTTTAATGGGAGGTTTTTATGTATTGGTATAAATATTTTTACTAAATCTTACAATTTTTCCATCCAATGGTAAGTATCGGTTGTTTTACCATAACGAATACCGTTTAGCATATTTTTTACAGTAGGGGCAACCGTCCAATTTTCTACATCAAAACTCATTACGTAATCTTTATAACGCAATTCTTTAATTAATGATATAGTTGCTGCAGTACCAGTTCCAAATACTTCTTTTAAATTTCCTGCTTTGTGGGCATCTATAACTTCATCTATATTTAAAGCTCTTTCTTCTACAGTTAATCCCATTTCTTTTAACAAGGTAATTACACTATCCCTAGTTACACCATCTAAAATTGTACCACTACTTAAATCTGGCGTTACCGCTGTATTACCAATAATAAATACCACATTCATTGTACCACACTCTTGCACATACTTGTGTTCATAAGCATCCGTCCACAATACTTGGTCGTAGCCTTTTAACTTAGCTTGTGCCGTAGGGTACATACTGCCACCATAATTACCTGCAGCTTTTGCAAAACCAATACCACCTGGTACTGCACGTACATATTTTTCTTCTACATAAATTCTCATTGGCGTAGCATAATATGGCCCAGTAGGGCTAAGTATTATCATAAATTTATACTTTTCGCTAGGCTTTACACCTAATGTTTCATCTGTACTAAACATAAACGGACGAATGTATAAAGAGTGGTCATCTTTAGCAGGTATCCAACCTGCATCTAACTTTATTAACTGTTTCATACCATCAATAAAAATATGCTCAGGTACGGTAGGCATTTGCATACGCTCTGCAGATGCATTAAAACGACGAAAATTATCATAAGGCCTAAAAATGTACGGCTCACCTGCAGGGTTTTTATATGCCTTTACACCTTCAAAAATTGATTGGCCATAATGTATAGCAGCAAGGGATGGTTGCACCAACAGTGGTTGATAAGGTTTTATTTCTACTGATTTCCATTCTCCATCTTCAAAATCTGCTTCAAGCATATAATCAGTCATGTATTTACCAAACGGTATATTTTCTAAATTTATATCGTTTAGTTTACTCCTATCTATTAAAGTAATATTAAAATCGGCGGCTGCAATCATAATGTTTATTTTTGCTGCAAAGAAACGAAAAATACCCAGCAAAAGTAATTTTTATGAGCTTAAATAATATAAAACTATCTCCTTTTTTATTAAAGCAAATGTATCAATACAATTTAGTTTCAACATCCTTCGCTACAAATGATGTAACTCAGGTTGAACCTACTCATAAGCAAGAAAAAACCACATCAAAAAAAACAAATAAAAATGAAAATAATTTTGTAGGGAAGTTTCCAATTTTAGGTAAAAATGCACAACACATTTTAATTTATGTATTTGACGAAAAAGAAGTTTTTTTGAGTGATGATGATTTATCTTTTTTAATAAAAATACTTAGCGCTTGTGGTAAAACCATGGCAGATGTAGCCCTTGTAAATTGTGCTAATAAAACCATTGATAGGATGCAGTTAAAAGAAGAACTTTCTCCAAAGAATATTTTGTTTTTTGGTATTGAGCCTCAACAACTAGATTATCCCTTAGGTATACCACATTTTAAAGTTCAAATTTATAGTGAGCAGCAATTTTTAGTTGCTCCACCTATAAAAGAATTAATACATAACCCGGAGCAAAAAAAATTATTATGGGTGGCTTTAAAAGATTTATTTAACGTATAAGTATAATAATTATGGAATTAATTTTTGCTACCAATAATGCCAACAAAATTGCTGAAATACAAGCATCACTTACTGGCAACGAACTTACCATTATAACCCTACAGCAGGCAGGTATTTTAATAGATATACCTGAGCCATTTAATACCTTAGAAGAGAACGCTACGGAAAAAGCTACTGTAATACATAAACTAACCAATAAAAATTGTTTTAGTGAAGATACTGGGCTTGAAGTATATGCCCTGCAAGGTGCACCTGGCGTACGTAGTGCTAGGTATGCTGGTAATGATGCAATTAATGAAAACAATATAGCCTTGCTTTTACACAATATGAAGAATATTAGTAATAGGGAAGCCCAATTTAAAACTGTAATTGCATTAATAATTAACGATGTAGAGCATCAATTTACAGGCATTTGCACAGGTGAAATTGGCTATGAAAAAATAGGAAAAAATGGGTTTGGTTACGATGCTATATTTACACCTATTGGCAGCCAAAAAACGTTTGCTGAAATGGATATGATAGAAAAAAATACCTACAGCCACCGTAAAAAAGCATTATCAAAATTAATACACTTTTTAAACAACTATAATGGCCAGGCTTAAGTTAGAGTTACCATCAAAATTATTATTTACTGCAACAATACTAGTAAGAATTACTGATATTAATTATGGCAACCATGTAGGTAATAATGCCCTAGTAGGTTTATTGCACGAAGCTAGAATGCAATGGCTTAGAAGCCTTAATTATACTGAATTAAATATTGAAGGTGCAGCATTAATTATGGGAGATTTGGCTGTTGAATTTAAGCAACAAAGTTTTTATGGTGATGCTTTACAAATCAGCATTTATGTAGGAGATTTTTCAACCAAAACTGTTGACTTATATTATGCAGTTACTTGCCATAAAAATGAAGCTGTACAAACAGTTGCTGTAGCAAAAACGGGCATGGTTTGTTTTGATTATGTAGCAAAAAAAGTTATTGCTATGCCTCAAAAATTTTATAACTTATTTCAATAAAATATAGCTGATTTAGTTTTCGTAAAATTCTATTAAACTGCCTATATACACATCGTTCCATCCATTTACAATGTCAATGTAGTCAGCATCAGGTATATTGGTGTGCCTAAGCTCTAATGATGTTTTAGCACTACCATCTGCATGTAATTTTATAGTCACAATAGATTCCTCGGTTTGGTCTCCAAAAAACCATTGTTGTGTAATTAATTTATCTTTTTCAAAAGCAATATTAATTCCTACAATACTACCATCCCACAACGAAAATTCAGTACCTGGCTCTTTACTCATAATGGCCGGCTCACCACTCCATAATTGTATAGTTGCTGGGTTAGTTAATGCAGCATAAACTACCTCAGGTAAGGCTTGTAAGCTGTAATATTTTTTAAAGTCTTTCATTATGTATTAGTAAATTATAGCAACAAAAGTAATATTTTTTAACTGCAAGGGCTTATGATAATTTTGTGCAATTTTATTAACAAATCATAATCATACAAATTTGTACATTTGAAAAACAACAATGTATACACAATGAATATTTTTGTAAAAATAGGTATCGTTCTTCTTTGTATGCAGCTAGGAATGCCTGGTGCAAATGCACAATACAATACCTACAAAATAAGTGCTAACGGCGATACTATAAATAAGGTTGATAAAAAAGGTTTAAAACAAGGTAGGTTTGTGATGAGGACGGAAGAACTTAGAGGTGAACCTGGTTTTGAAGATGAAGGGTTGTATAAAAATGATGCAAAAGAAGGTATTTGGAGAAGATATACTTTAATGGGTGACCCAATTGGTTTTGAAACATACTTGCATGGTGGTAAAGATGGTCCACAACAATACTACTCAGCCTTAGGTGAATTACTAAGAGAAGAAAGTTGGAAAGGCTATAACCCAGATGCACCTTATGATACCATAGCTATTTATGGTACCGGTAGTAACGAAATTATTGATTTTAAAATTGTGAAAGCTGAGCAATACAGTGTAAAACAGGGCACTTGGCGCTATTATGAGCCGGTAACCGGCAGTTTGCTTAAAACTGAAGAGTGGGAAAGAAATAACATTGTACAACCAAATGCTCCTAAAAAAGAAATTGCAGCAGGTGGGATAAAAGTAAAAAAAGAAATTCCTAAAACTGCCGAAATGCTTGAGTGGGAAAAGAAAAATAAAGGCAAAAAGAATGTGATTAGAAATGGACAAACTGGTTTATAGCTATTACCATTCAAAACCAGGAAATTCAAAATAATATATGCTCCAATATTTGTTTTCTTGGTTCATATATAATTTAAATGGCCCCTTGTAAGTTATTATTTCTCCATTTTCTAGCTCTGCATTGTAGGAAATATTGCCCTCAGCATGGCCTAAGCCTTCGTTTACATTTACTGGCTCTACATGTATATCGTTAATGCTATACTCCTCATTAGTAAAGGCAATAAAGGAATCAAAAAACAAATCCATCTTTGCAAATAATTCAGCTCTTGTAACTTGTTTGCCAGCTTTATTTATACATTCAACGGCTAGCTCTGAACTGTAATCAGTAAACTCCTTCTGCATCCAATGTGCAATAAAATCATGGGTGTTTTTTTCTATTTCGGCAGGGTTGTTTGGATGAAATTCTTCATAAATAAAATGAGACCCATTATCAAAAAAAGGGATTTTTTCTATTTCATGGGTAAACAATTCTTCTGTAATAAAAGTATAAATTATTTCGTGGGGGTAGGGGCCATCGCAAATATCTAAAAAAACACCCTCAGCCTCCATTATGCTAATAATTTGGGTAAGAGCATTTTCTACTTCGTGTGGCTGTAATTCAGTTATTTTTTGGTATGTTGGGCTACCTATTCTTTGGTATACGGTTGTATATTCTGCATTGGCATAGTTCTCTTCAAAGGCAATAATATTTTTTAAAAACTCATTTTCTATTTCAGGTGGCATGGCAGTGCTTTCGCTCATAAAAAATGCATCGCCGTGTTGAGCTTGCATTTTTATACGCAAAATTTCATTTTCTATTTTAAGATGCTCTATTGGGTCGTCACTAAATTTTTCATCTTCATCCATACCAATATTTTAAAAATAAAGTTAACCATTTGTTTTTAGTTTGTAACATTACAAAAATTTTAAAACATTAATAAATGAGTGAGTATAAATTATTTTTGGTTTTATTGGGCTGTAGGCCAGCAGGTAGAAACACTGAGCAACACGATGTATATGTTGGAATAGCTACTGAGCTAAAAGAATTAATACCTGAAATTAAAAAATTTTGGAAAGGTGCTGGCAGTATACATGTAGATGCATGGAGAGAAGTGAATGTAGTAGATAATTATGCTATAACTATTTCAGAAAAAAAAACAACAGATGCTGAGGTAATTGAACAATTGTTTTTTATAAACTTAGGAGGGTATAAGCAAGATGTTTTTGATGAATATCATTATAAAATGCTAACCGTTGCTACATCTAAAAATGAAGCCATTGCAACAGCCAAACAATCTGCATTTTATTTGCACACTGGTTTTGGTGAAGATGCTACTGCCCATATAGATGATAAATTTGGAGTAGATGTAGATGATATTTTTGATATAAAAGAAATACTTACTGAAGCTACAAAAATGCAGTTTTCAATCAAAATTGAAAAACTAAAAACGGCTTTTGAGGCAGATAAAATAACGTTGGGTTATTTTCCTTTACATAGTTTGTAAATTATTTACTTCAAGGCTTTTTTGTACCTATTGTAGCACCATTAAAATTGCATTGTACTTTGTAGCCAAGTGGCTTATAGTAGTTGCTTAAAATATTACTTATATGTTGCTCAGCTAGGGTTATATATTTAGGGTCAGTTTGTATTTTTTGTAATGCCTCGGTATATAATTGTTTTTGTGCTGCCACTAAGTTGCTCATACTAGCACTAGTAAAAATGCCCGTTTGAGACATAGTTTCCATTTTATCTAACTCTAATTGCAAACTCAATAATTTGCTATGTGGTAAGGTAATAATTACAACTGTATCTTTTGTATTTATATCAAGTTTTTGGTTACTCATATCTACCCCAAACTTAGCATGGTAGGGTATATTAACTTGCAACGTATTTTCAGCAAAATAGTTTTTAAATTTTGCCCATGCTCCATCATCAACTCCTTTATTGGTTACTTTTAGGTTTACGGTACCAGCTACATCTAAAGCACCAAGTTCAGCAATAAGTTTTACTAAAGCTACATTTTGCACCATACTGCTAGTAGTACTAGCAGAGCCGTTTTTTTTGCCTAAAAAATAGCTTAAGGTAGCTATGGTTAAAATAAGAATAAGGGTGAGGGAAGTTTTCATTTTTGCTAACTTTTTAAACAATGAAAGTATTACAATATTGTTCCTTCACTCTATTTTTTTACAAAGTTGTAATAAAACCGTTGTAGTAATCTCATATCTTTTGTAACTATTTCGGCTGAGGCTGTTAGGCCATCTCTAAACTGTACCACTTTTTTGTAATTAGTATGTAAGCCATTTGGCAGTAAAACTTTGGCTGAATAACCACTATCGGTGGGTATGTGGCTTATAAAATCTACTTTGCCAATTACGGCGCCATACTCTTGAAATGGGTATGACGGTAATTTTAATAATACTTTTTGGCCATCGGCAATTTTGCCAAAATTAGCTTGTGGTATATTTACTTCGGCATAGTAAACACTGTTTTGCAAATTTACATAGCATAAAATTTGGTTTTGTTGCAACTGTTGGTTCTCTTGCACAAATGTTGCAAACGCAATGTTGCCGCTTAATGGTGCTACCAACACATATTTTTTTACCCATTCATCTACCTGGCTTTTAAAGGTATTTATGGCTTGTAAAAAAACAATTTTTTGCTGTGCAATAGTATTTTCAAGTTCGGCAATTTCTTTTACTTTTTCATTTTGTTGCATTTCGTTATTAATAATGCTGCTAGTAATTTGTGGGAGGGTTAATTTTTTACCAATTAGTTTGCTGCTTTCGTTTCTAAACTCTACATCGGCTATTACCTTATCGTTGTTAAGGCTTTGATTGGCTTCAAAGTTTTTTGTTGCTAAGTTTACATCTTGCTCTGATAGGCCTTTTTGTTGGTACAAGTTTTTGTTTAACGCTTTATACTTTACCATATCTACCGCTAACATTGTTTTTTTACGAATGTAAAACCCCTTGCTTAAATAATTTTTATACACTAAAAAAGCAGTAGTAAATGTTTGATAACTGCTTTGCAATTCACCTAAATTATTAAGTGGTGTTTGTAGCTCATTTTCAATTAATTGAGATTGGTTGCTTTGTATAAAACCCAATATGTTTTTAATTGTTACGTTTAAACTTAACACTTCTTCATGGTTGCCTGTAGCTTCTACAAAGCCTATTACTTGGTTGGTACTAACAGTATCATTTTCTTTTACAAATAGCTTTACTAATTTGCCTGTGCTATTTACTACAACTGGCTTTGGTGCATTTATAGAGGTAAGTTTTGCTTTTGCTTGTACAATATCGGGGTATTGTATACACCAACAAATAGCTACTACAAAACACAATACAACAAAAAATATGGTAATGCCATAGCTTACTATAAAACTTGGTTTGTTAGTTATTATTTCATTTATTGCATCGCTTTTTATGTTGTTGGATATTGCTATCATTTTGTAATATTTTTATTTTTAAGCTCTTTTATTTTCTTTTTTTTGTCGAAAAAAAAGAAACAAAAAAAGCGACCCTAATCCGATTACATCCCGGATTAGGGATGGTTCTCTGATATAACTTTTGTGCTACTGTAAACTCAACATTGGAACTTTTTTTAGCTTCATTTTGTGGTAGGTAAAGCAGCTTATATTGTGTAAATCCTTGCAATTTTAATAACTGAATATGTTATTTTCTTTTTTGATTGCTTCTTAATTACCCAACTCTAACTGGTTTTTTACCAATTCATAGTATTTTCCTTTTGCAGCGACAAGCTCAATGTGTGTACCTTGCTCGGCAACTTCTCCGTTGTGCAGCACAATAATTTTATCGGCATTTTTTACGGTACTAAGCCTGTGTGCTACAATTATTACGGTTCTACCTTTAAAAAATTGTTGTAGGTTTTGTAAAATAGCTTTTTCGTTATTGGCATCTAACGCATTTGTAGCTTCATCAAAAAATAAAAATGGAGGGTCTTTATACACCGCCCTAGCTATTAAAATACGTTGCTTTTGCCCTGTGCTTATGCCATTACCTTCGGCACCAATTTTAGTATTAAAACCTAGCGGAAGCTGTTCTACAAAATCCAACACATTGGCTACGGTGCAAGCCTGTATTAGCTTTTCGTAATTTGGGTACTCATCGCTTACTGCAATATTTTTAGCAATGCTATCATTAAAAATAAAGCCCTCTTGCATTACACTGCTGCTTATGCTACGCCAATATTGTGGGCTTATATTTACCAAATTGGTTTCGCCAATTTTAATATCGCCTTTGTAATTATCGTAAAATTTTTGTATTAATTTAAGCACTGTGGTTTTACCGCTGCCACTTGTGCCTACTATTGCCGTTACTTTACCCGATGGAAAATGTACAGTTATATTTTTTAATACAGGCTCATTACCTGCACCTGGGTACGTAAAAGTTAGGTTATTAAACTGTATACTTTTATTGGAAGATAAATGATTGGTAAATGATTTGCTTTCTCCCTCCTCATCATCTAAGGCATGTATTTCATTTAGCCTTTCGAGGCTTAAAGTAGCATCTTGATACTGCTGTGCAAAATTTATCATTTGCTCAATTGGGCTATTTAATTGCCCTAAAATATATTGTATAGCAAGCATTTGCCCAAGCGTAAGGCTACCCTCAATTACGGCTTTGGCTACAAAAAAAGTGATGACTATATTTTTACCTTCATTTATAAAAAACGCCCCTGCTTGTTGCCATTGGCTAAGCGATAAACTTTTAAATTGCAACTTAAACAAACTGGCTTGTAAGCCCTCCCACTCCCAACGTTTTAGTTGTGTGGCATTGTTAAGTTTAATTTCTTGCATTCCTTGTATAAGCTGCATGGTAGCGGTGTTTTCTTTAGCTGCTACTGCAAAGCGTTTATAATCGAGGTTGGCTCTTTGTTTAAGAAAAATACGTATCCATAAATAATACAACACACTGCCAATAGCAAAAATAAAAAATACCATGCTGTTGTATTGTAGCAAAACAACAGTGAAAATTACAAATGTAAACAACGAAAAAAAGGTAGATAATGTAGCCCCTGTTAAAAAACTTTCAATACGGTGTTGGTCGTTTAACCGTTGTTGAATATCGCCTGTACTTTTGGTATCGAAATAGTGCAAGGGTAAACGCATTAATTTTATCCAAAAGCTAGATAGCAATTGAATATTTATTTTGGTGCTGATGTGCAGTAAAATACGGCTGCGTATAAACTCTACCACACTGCGGCTAAACATAAGCATAAACTGTGCAAGCAACACAATGTAAATAAAATGAAGGTTTTGGGTGTTTATGCCAGTATCTACAATGCTTTGGGTAAGGTAGGGAAATATCAATTGCAGCACACTACCAACCAATAACCCTAGCACTAACTGAAAAATATATTTGCGTTGATGGCTTAATTGCGATAGCAATATACCCCAACCTAGTTTTTTGTTTTGGTCCCCTTCTTGTTGGTAAAATTGGGGCAAAGGCTCCAATAATAAGGCTATGCCTGTGCCATTGTTAGCATCATCTACACTGCTTAGCCATTGTTGCAAAAATGTCTCTTTGGTTAACGTAATTATACTGTTTTTTGCAGGGTCGGCTATGTAAATTTTGTTTGGTTTGGTTGCAGGTGTAATTACCACAAAGTGGTTTTGCCCCCAATGTAAAATGGCTGGTAATGTGGCATCATTTAGTAACTGCTCATAAGTAAGTTGTACACCGTTTGTTTTAAACCCAATATTATCAGCAGCTTGTGCAATACCTAATAACGATACCCCCTCTTTGCTATACTCGGCTTGTGTACGTAATGTGTTTATGCTATAATTTTTACCATAATGCTTGGCTACCATACGTAAGCAAGTGGGCCCACAATCCATAGCATCGTGTTGGTGGTAGTGGGGAAAGGTGGGCATGTTTAATTTTTGGTAATTGTTTTAGTGAATGTTTTGAATGTAGGAAAAACTAAAGTAATGATTGAGTTAGACAGTATCTAATACTTTGTCGGCTGGTCTCAAAATAGGCCTCGGGGAATGAGTTATAGGTTGATACCAACTAGGGCAAAGCTGTGTTTCGTGTGCCACGAACCAAGGCTGAGGACTAACTAAAACAAAGGCATTAGGCTACTCACAGATACGCTTGGCTGCTTTGGCCCACGCTGCATATTTGCGCCAGTTGGTTTTAATCACTATTTATTATTAGTGATTCAATTTTATTTATAGTAGGATCAATTAACAAAATTTCACCATATTGATTTAGTAGGAAACTAGAAGGATATTTTTCAATATTTAGTTTTTTTGCTAAAATTCCTCCTTCATCCCAGAATTGCTTCCATTTGAATTTGTTTTTTTTGACGATAATATCTCCTTGTTTTTTATAATTGGCGTTGTCAATTGATATAGTTACTACTTCAAAACCATTTTTGTTATACTTATTATAGATTGGTTGTAAATTGAAAAAGTTAGAAATGCAAGGCTTACAGTTACTAAACCAAAATTCTATTAAAACAAATTTCTTTTCTTTAAAAATGTTTGGGTACATATCTGTTATTTTTTTAAGATATGGAAATTTACTACCTGTTAATTTTAATTTTTGAGCATTTAAAT
Organism: Ferruginibacter sp.; assembly: GCA_031360055.1. GTDB lineage: Bacteria > Bacteroidota > Bacteroidia > Chitinophagales > Chitinophagaceae > Ferruginibacter. The sequence goes on along the minus strand of JANMAV010000278.1, from coordinate 336 downwards.
ATTCGGTTAGTCTATTTGAAAATGAAGTGTCTGCAATTATTGAGTTTATATTTTCGTATATAGATTTAAATCCATACTTTCTTATTGAAATATATAGCTGCCAAGGAATTAGATTAGAATTTTGATTATTTTGAGAATATTGAAGTAAAATTAAGTCTCTTTCTGACCTAATTTTTTCTTTTTCAATGTTCGTTTCCAGTTCGCAATTTGATTTTAATTTTCCAAATAAAGTATCGCAACTATTTAGTTTTTTTAAATATAATTCAGTGATTTTGTTCAAATTTTCAAACTTCGGCAAATATTTATTTATATATTCATCATTTGTTATAGATCCCT
>JANMAV010000228.1:0-11995 GCA_031360055.1 Ferruginibacter sp. | reverse complement strand
AAACCCCCACCTCCCCCCCACATTTACGCCACATCAACCACCCCACCCACCCCTAAGGGGGGGCGGTAAAAACCGTAAATAACGCAATATTTAACGCATATTTACTCATTTTTTACAATAACAAAAGCCCACCCAATTATTTAATTTTTTACCTTTTTTTTGAGAAAATAAATTAAATAATTATACAAATACATGTAACAAATGAAAACTATAAAAAAACAATTACTAATTGCAACGCTTTCTTTTTTAACAATTGCTGCCGTTTTACAAAGTTGTAAAAAAACAAATTTAGATGGCAATACAGAAACCATTAACGAAAATGCTGCTATTGAAAGAATGAAACAAAACGTAGCAGCACAAATAAAGGCAGATGGCGGTATAAACAGTAGAACGGAAGTAAACCAAAGGTTAAAAATGGATTTTGTTGATAAAAATGGAAACATTATACCTGCAAATAAATTGAGCCAAAACAACTTAACATCATCATGTATGGGAGATTTGCCTGATTATATTGATTTACAATATTTAGAAAGTATTGTAACTTGTGGGCAGGGGGCTAAAATAAAAGTAACTTTTGCAATATCGTGGAACAATAATATAGTTACTCAAAACCCATTTAATACATCTTTAAGAACTAGAGGCCTTTTTAGAATAGGTACACCTTCTAACAATAACGTTTATAGCAATACATCTTTCAATGTACAAATAGTAGATGGAGGTGTGGACCCTGGCAATAGTTCCAACAACATTTATTATGTAACAAGTACTACCACCACAATGGTACCAAACGATGTATTAAAGGCCAATAACGCAGTATTACGTGTAGGTGGTGTTTTTGTATCTGACTGTAATACACAAGAAACTACTACACAAAACCTAAGCCCAACAGGTATTTATGGCTACGGTTTTGAAACCCCATTAGAAGGTAACCCTTGCAGCCGTAATGATAGAGCTTATTACCAACAGCCAGGTACTTATGCAAATAATCGTATTGCAATTGCAGGATACGATGTATTAGGTAGTTGCCCTTCTTACTCAGAAGAGTCTGCTCCAAGTTATCAAAGGGTACAATACAGTATCAATAATGGAGTATGGACCTCGTTTCAAAACAATACAAGCCTACTAAGTAATATAATAGGAAGTGGAGTAGTTAGCCGAACTGATTTTGCACGTTCAGAAATACTTGCACCAGGCACATATAATGTAAGAATAAGGTATGCAAATACTAAATTGAAACCAAATTTCACTTTAAATACTGTACCATCTGAAGATGCAAATTCTTGTATTTATGGAGGCTGGCCTACCTCTACAAACCCAAATACCATTGTTTGGACTACAGAAACATACCTTAATCAAGTTGTAAATTAATAATAGCTTGTAACTAATTGGTATTGAAATCATGAGTTAAATTCATTATAACTTAAGGGATTGAACCTACTTTTTCTAACAAATTTTAAAAAAAGCTGCTATCTTAATTTATTAAGGTAGCAGCTTACATTTTAATAATATTATTATTTATCTAATAACAGCTCAAAATTTTGTTATTTAGTTACCCCTTTAAAATTTTATGGAATGAAAAAAGCTACCATATTACTAGGCTTTGCATTATTACCATTTTTTATAATGGCTCAAGCATTTTGTTACGATACACTCTTTAATACATCGCTATACCACCCTAGTTTTAAATACATTTATGCAAGTGCGTTAACCCCATTTTTAGATAATGATTCATCAACTTTTTATGCAGCTCAAGGAATTATGATAAAGAAAAACAAAGCCAATAATTTTATATGGAAAAAACGAATTAGTATAAACCCAAAGTTTGTAAGTAATGGAAATAATATTATGGGCATATTTGAAAATTATGACCCAAATAGCCCAACAAATGGTGATAGAGGATTTGTAAAAATGAATAGCAACGGCACCATATTATGGGCAAAAAAAATAGTGAGTAGTAATGTAAATAGTAACGGGAGCGATTTAATTTATTATACTCAAAAAGGCAAAAATGATGATTTTGTATTTAATACCTACAAGGGTTCTACATCTGTAAACCTAACAGTAATTGATAGTAGTGCAACAATTGTAAAACTAAATAAAATAATTACAGTAAACTTTACTAATAATGAACGAATTAGGGAGGTGCTACAAACTACATATAGTAACAATAGCATATTTATAACTTTAATAGTTGAAAGTTTTGAAGAAACCCCAAAAATTGAAAAAAATTACTTATTAGTATTAAAGGTAAATTGCCAAACAGGGGCATTGCAAGCTGCAAAATATTTTAATTCAAACGACGAACATATAGGCAAGCTGTTTTATGGTTTTAGTACTAAATTTATTGGAGCTTTATCCGTTGCTCAAAATTGTAAAATTACTGATAACGGTTCTATTATTATAAGTGGTAAAAAAAGCATGAGTGCATTTGAAGAAACAAACAGGCTTAATTGTATTATGCTTGATACAAATTTGAATGTTATAAACAATAAAGTTTTTAAATACCCTAACTCTTTTGGGCTTTCTCATGTGAGTTCATCAAATTCTTTACCCTCAATAAATAGGAATGGCAGTGTTTTCTTTGCAAGTATAAAAGATAGTATTGACGTAAATGAAGATCATATAAGGTCTGGCGATTGTTACTATTTTACTGTAGATAGCAATTTTAATATAACTAATCAACAAGTACAAAATATTGCTGATGTTGGGTTAAATTCTGCTGGTGCTAATATAGAAGTTATTCCGTTTTTAAAAAACAATATTGATGGTGAAATTGTGTATGCTACAAACTTTTCGGAAGCTGATTCCGTACTCCACATAGTACAACTAAACGATAAAATAAAAGCCAACAATTGTATGGGCAACCCTACAAACCTTATAACTACCGAAACCCCCACTTATACCATACACCCCACCCCACAAATAACCGTTACGGAGGGTAGTACCCTAACCCTTACGCCATTTACTATGCCGGCAGTAACAGATGAGGTAGTAGAAGAACGAAAATTTTGCCAACAAATAAGCATTTGCGATACTATTAAAATACATGGCAATACTAAGCATTGTTTAAGTAACCCAAATGCTAGCTTTACAGTGTATAAAAACCCACAATGCTTGCGTAAAATTAAATGGGTTATAAACGATAGTACTTCTATAAAAACACTAAACACCCCTAACGATAGTACTATAAACGTACAGTTTTTAAAACCTTACCACGGCTATATTTATGTCGAGGTAGATGGTTGTGTGCTAAAAGATTCTATGTTTTTAGATGTAAACAAACCAATGCCTTTTTTAAACATTGGTAACGATACTATGCTTTGCCCAAACAAAATAATTGCCCTACAAGCAGCAACAGGATTTAAAACCTACAAATGGCAAGATGGTAGTACGACTAATAATTACACTGTAACACAAGCAGGTACATATAGCCTTACTGCTACCGATAGTTGCGAAAATGTGTTTACTGATACCATAAAAATTAAACCTAACGATGTAAACTTTTTGCTAAATTACCCAAACAGTATTTGCTTATACGATACGGCAACTATATCACTAACTAGTAAACTAAAAAATTATACTTGGTCGCCACAAAATACGGCAACTCTTATAGGTAGTGCTTTACAATTTTACCCCACACAAACCACCAATTACACCGTAACTGCCGAGCGTTTACCCGGCTGCTTATTTACCGATACCGTTTTAATAAAAGTAGAAAATTGCCCTACGTATGTTATTTTTCCGACGGCATTTACCCCTAATAATGATTACAATAACGATGTATTTAAGGCCATAACAATGGGCAAAATTGAGCAGTATGAGCTAAAAATATATAACCGTTATGGAGCTGTAGTTTTTAACACAAAAAACATAAGCAAGGGCTGGAACGGAGCCATACAAGGCATACAACAACCCACAGGAGCATACATTTGGGTATGTAGCTATAAGCTAAAAAATAACCCAGCAAAAGTTATTAATGGTACAGTATTGCTGCTGAGGTAGTATAGTTGGTTTAATCAAAATTTTATAAAAGGCTCAATAAAGGTAACTATTCAGTCCTAAAATTATTTAAAATTTTACAGTTATTACCTTAGGACTATTTTTTACTTGAAAAGCTACTTTACCTACCCCACAACGAAGTTGAACAAAGCTCAACTTTTCAGTTCACAGTAGTACAAAAGTTTAATCAGGGAATCATCCCTTGCCTGAGATGTAATCAGGCAAGTGGGTGCTTTTTTGTTACTTTTTTGCACAAGCAAAAAAGTAAAGGATATTATTTATAATGAAGTTAGCGTAATATTAAACATCCTCAAACCATATTTTCATTGAAATTTGTTAATTAAATAACTTCAAAATGGCTCTGAGTATTTACAAATAAATGAAAAAAAGAGAGACTTAATAGTTACCAATAAAGAAAACATCTTTTAAAAAGATGTTTTCTTTATTGCTTAAAATTTATTTTCTGTTTTATAAGGTGCAACATTTGGTTTTAAGTTTATAAAACCCTTTACCCAACATTTTTACCCCAAAACCCACCACAATTTGCCGTTTCACCCTTATCTTTGCGGCAAAATTGAGGATGTATATGGTAGCAAAGAGCATCAAATCGTTATTGGTATTGGTTTTTAGCCTTTTTTTAGTAGGTTTTAGCAATGTAGCTTATGCACAGCATGAGGTAAAAGATGGCGAAGCTGAGCACAAAGAAGAAAAACTTGACCCAGCTAAAATAATTATGGAGCATATTAAAGATGCCCATGAGTTTCACTTTTTTACAGCAGGTAATTTTCATGCTACACTACCACTTCCAGTTATTTTATATTCTCCAACAAAAGGCTTATCAGTTTTTTCATCGAGGCATTTTGGCCACGAAGGGGAAGAAGCCTATAACGGCTATAAGTTTGATGCTGCCAAAGATATTGTTGCAGAAGATGGATCGGTGGTATATGATTTCTCTCTTACAAAAAATGTAGTACAAATGTTTATAGCATTGGCCATACTGTTTTTTTTAATGAAAGGTATTGCTAATAAATACAAAAAAGGTATAGGCGTAACAAGTGCACCAAAAGGTTGGCAAAATGCCATTGAGCCCGTTATTACTTTTGTGAGAGATGAAGTAGCTAAACCCAACTTAGGCAAAAAGTGGATAAAGTATATGCCTTATTTACTTACTGTTTTCTTTTTTATATTAATAAATAATTTGTTTGGCTTATTGCCTGGCTCAGCTAATGTTACTGGTAATACTGCCTTTACTGCGGTTTTGGGCATAGTATCTTTAATAGTAATTTTAATGAGTACAAATGGCCATTTTTGGGCACATATATTTTGGCCTCCAGGCGTACCAATTTTTGTAAAAATTATTTTAATTCCTATTGAGTTATTGGGTGTATTGGTAATTAAGCCAGCAGCTTTAATTATACGTTTGTTTGCCAACATGGTAGCTGGGCATATAATTATTTTAAGCTTTATATCTCTAATATTTATTTTTGGAGCTATGACAAAAGTTGCTGGTTGGGGTTTTAGCCCAATATCAATTTTATTTACTGTATTTATATATTTTATTGAGTTGTTGGTTGCATTTATACAGGCATTTATATTTACAAATTTAACGGCAGTATTTATAGGGCAGGCTTTTGAAGGTGGGCATGATGATGTAGATGGGCACCACGATGCAGTAATTATTTAAAAGTATTAAGAGAGTAGTATTAAGTATTTAGATAACTAAAATTGAATACCAATCTTGATACTAATATCTCAACACTCAATACTAATTCTTTTTTTCACACATATAAAAACACAAGTATCATGAGTTTAATGACAACTTTGTTAGAAGTACAATTAGGTTATTCACATTTTGGTGGTGCAATAGGCGCAGGCCTTGCAGCAATTGGTGCAGGTATCGGTATCGGTCAAATCGGTAAAGGTGCTGTTGAATCAATAGCTCGTCAGCCAGAAGCATCTAATGACATTCGTGCAAACATGATCCTTACAGCAGCTTTCGTTGAGGGTGTAGCCCTTTTCGCAGTTATTGCAGGATTATTGGCAGTACTTAAAGCCTAATAAGCACACAAAACTTTTACTGCACCTAAAGCATAGGGCGGAGGGTGCAGTAATTTTAGCTTATTGGCAATTAAATTTGAGGTATTAGCATAGATTTAAGATTTGAGATGTTAGATATTAGATAGCTTACTTCGGTAAATTATTATTAGTTATTTCATAGTAATACTCAATACTTAATACTCAATACTCAATACTCAATACTCAATTCTTAATATTCAATATTTAAAAAAATGGATTTATTATTACCACATTTAGGCCTAATTGTTTGGACAACGCTTGCGTTTATAATTGTATTTTTATTGCTTAAAAAGTTTGCTTGGACGGCAATTTTAAAAGGCCTTGACGAAAGAGAAAGTAATATTGCAAACTCTATAGCTGCAGCTGAAAAAGTAAAGCTAGAAATGGCTCAAATTAAAGGCGAAAACGAAGCCTTACTTACAGCAGCTAGAGAAGAGAGAGCAACAATGATTAAAGAAGCAAAAGCTACCAAAGATAAAATGATAGCCGAAGCCAAAGAAGAAGCTAAAGCACAAGCAGCTAAAATAATGGTAGATGCTAATGCTGCCATACAACATCAAAAAATGGCAGCTATTACTGATATTAAAAACCAAGTTGGTAAACTTGTAATAGAAGTTAGTGAAAAAGTATTGCGTAGAGAATTAGCAAACAAACCGGAGCAAGAAAGTTACATAAACCAACTTGCTGCTGAAATTAAACTGAACTAGACTTTTAGCGATTAGATTATTAGAGTTTAGACAAATAATTTTTAGAATTAAAGGTGTCTGTTAAATGCAGATACCGCTTGTTTGAAATTTTGCACATTTGCATATTTGCACATTTGCATATTTTAAAAATCACATTATGACAAACCCACGCCTAGCCTCCCGATACGCCAAAAGCCTACTAGACCTTGCTATTGAGCAAAACCTGTTAGATACAGTGTATGCCGATATGAAATTTTTGCAACAATTACATAAACAAAATCCAGATTTTGTATTGTTACTGCGTAGCCCAGTAATAAAAGCTGATAAAAAAGATAAAATTATAGATGCTGTTTTAGAAGGTAAAGTTAGTAAACTTACCAGCTTGTTTATACATTTACTTACCGCCAAAACTAGGGAGAGTAACTTGCCCGAAATAGTAACAGCTTTTTTAGAGCAATACAATATTTTAAAAAACATACAAACAGTAAAACTTACTACAGCTACACCAATAAGTGATGAGCTTAAAAACAGCATTGTAGCAAAAGTTAAAAGCAGCACAACAACTGCCGTAGAAATTGAAACATCAGTAAAAGAAGAATTGATAGGTGGTTTTAAAATAGAAGTAGGTGGTAGGTTAATTGATGCATCCATCCTACATGATTTAAACGAAGTAAAGAAGCAATTCTTAAACAACGAGTATATTCATAATATTAGATAAATTATTGCAAAGTATTTTTTAAAAAAGCAGCAAATTATTTAGCTGCTTTTTTAATGTATAACCAATATGTAGTAGCAACGGCCAGTAAAGCGCCAAAGGTATCAGCTGCCCAATCTCCCAAATCGAAACTACGACCAGGTATAAAAAACATTTGAATATACTCGGTTGTAAGCCCCCAAATACTCGTAGCTATGGCTACTTTGAGCAACCATTGTAGTTTGCTTTTGGTATCAATATGTAATAACCCTATAGGTCTCATAAATAAAAATGCTAAGCAACTAAACAAACTTACATGCACCCATTTGTCAAAATATATGGCAGTCATCCAACTGTTGGCCTTTGGTAAATCATTGCCAGGTAGGCAAATAAGTATAAGCACTAAAAAAAACCAGGCTATGCCTGGTATAAATTTTTTTATAGAAATCATTTATTTTTACTGAATGTTTATTAATGTATCATTCCCGTACAATTCTAAATAGGCAGCTTCATATCCATTTTTAATAATGTGCCTGCCATATTAATCAATTAAAAATTAACCAAATTAGCTATTATCCTACCAATTTTTCATAAGCCTCGGCATCCATTAAAGAGTCAATGTCAGCAGCATTATCAAGCTTTACTTTCACCATCCAACCTTCACCATAAGGGTCACTATTTACTAACTCAGGGGTTGCCTCAAGTGCTGGGTTTACTTCAGTTATAATACCAGCAGCTGGTAAAAATAAATCACTTACAGTTTTTACAGCTTCTACTGTTCCAAAAACATCTTCGGCAGATAATGCTTTGCCAGTACTATTTATATCTACATAAACAATATCGCCAAGTTCTCCTTGTGCAAATGATGTAATGCCAATGGTAGCTATATCGCCATCAAGGCTTATCCATTCATGGTCTTTTGTGTATTTTAATTGTTGTGGGTAAGTCATATTATTTAATTTGGTTTTTAAAATTTGTTTTAAATATCTTTTTAATTAATTAAAATGAAAATTTTTCTTTAAAAGGTTAAGTTTAACTGCTACCAATAACTCTACATTATCAACTTGCTTATTTGCTATCTACCAACTACCAACTTCCAACTGAAGAACGCCTGCTCTAACTTGCATACTAGCCAATCCTCACTACTTTCTCCCTAATACCTTCATACTCATTTTTACATTTCCTATAGGCCTATCTGTACCATCTTTTTGCACAGCAGCAATCTTATCTATAACTGCTAACCCTTTAATAACCTCTCCATAAACAGTATAGTTTTGATCAAGCATTGGTGTACCTCCAATTGTTTTATATGCTAAACGCTGTGCTAGGGTATATTTAATACCAGCTCTGGTTTCAAACATATTAAGTTCAGCATCAGTATATTTATTACCTTGTACAATGTAAAATTGACAAGCACTGCTAGCCTTTTCTGCATTTCCATCTCTAGCGGCAGCTAAAGCACCTTTTTTGTGTATTAAGCTAGGCCTAAACTCTGCTGGTATTCTTGCCATATCGCCACCACCACCACCAAGTTGCTGCCCTTGCATAGCAGTTTTGCTACCAGGGTCTCCACCTTGTATCATAAAGCCTTGTATTATTCTATGAAAAAGTAAACTGTCGTAAAAACCTTGCTCAACAAGCTTTACAAAGTTATCTCTATGCAAAGGGGTGGAGTCATATAATTTCACAACAATTAAACCACTATCAGTAAGTATTTCAATTTTAATAGAGCTGTCTTTTATAACTTTAGTACTTCTTGTTGTAGCTAACCTGTATTTTGGAGCAACCTTTTTTACAACAGTTTTGCTGGTAGTTTTTTTCTTAACCTGTGCTGTTGCTACGTTTACACACATAAGCATGAAAGCAGCACAAAAAATTGTTGAGAGGAGTTTAATCATTTTTTCAAATTTATTGTTTTATCTACTATAAAGTTTTTAAAGTTATTTTACTCCCATTCCCCCTTCGGGGGTTAGGGGGCTTTACCACTGCCCTTGAAAATACAACAATACATGATCTTTCAAAAAATTTTCCTGATCATTTAAAAACAATTCAGGCAAAGGTTTTAACTGCGTAAAATGTGGCCAGCCTTCATCGTCAAGCCCATCATGTACGTAAAAGCCACTTGGCTGCAAAATAGTACAAATTGCAATATGCATTAAATCTTGTTTTTGCTCTTTGCTAAATGCTTGGGGCCCTTGCCCAAGCTCTTGCACACCAATTAAAAGTAATACACCATTCATATCAGGCTTTATACCTAAATGGTTTTTTAATTTAATACGCAGTTTTAACCAACGCACTTGTAAATCTTCTTCTGCATATTGCATAGTACAAATGTAACACATAAGCTTTTCCCGTTTATATTTGCAGCAGTTAAAAAACAAAAAATGTTACAAATAAATTATATAAGGCAGCATATAGAAGATGTAAAACAACGATTAATTAAAAAAAACTTTGCTGCTATTAACTTAGTTGATGAGCTTTTAGTAGCTGATGAGGAAATAAGAAAACAAAAAATGGTAACAGAGCAGTTGCAGGCCAATATTAACAGCTCATCTAAAGAAATTGGACAGTTAATGGCCAGTGGCCAAGCAGATGTAGCGGCAACTAAAAAAGTAGATGTTGCTAGTTGGAAAGATAGCCTTTCAACTCAAAAAATAACTTTACAAAAGCTTGAAGAAGATTTTGTAAACAATATGCTTTTGCTGCCAAATTTGCCACATATAAGTGTGCCAGAAGGCAAAACAGCAACTGATAATGTAACCGTACTAACAGGTGGTACAATGCCCACACTGGCTGCTGATGCATTGCCACATTGGGAACTTATAAAAAATTACGATTTAGTAAATTTTGAAATAGGTGCAAAGCTTGCTGGTAGTGGGTTTCCTTTATACAAGGGTAAAGGTGCAAAACTGCAACGTAGCTTAATACAATATTTTTTAGATTATAATATTGAAGCAGGTTATACTGAATATATGCCACCACTTATGGTAAATGCTGCTACTGCTTACGGTACGGGTAGCTTGCCTGATAAGGAGGGGCAAATGTATCACGTAACGGCTGATGAACTTTACCTTATACCTACTGCCGAAGTACCAGTAACTAATGTGTATAGCAATGAAATTATTAAAGATGCTGATTTGCCCATAAAAATGACAGCCTATAGCCCTTGTTTTAGAAGAGAAGCAGGGAGTTTTGGAGCAGATGTTAGGGGGTTAAACAGAGTGCATCAATTTGATAAGGTAGAAATTATACAGTTGGCTTACCCACAAAAAAGTTATGAAGTTTTAGAAGAAATGGTAAATCACATTGAAAGGTTATTGCAGTTTTTAGAATTGCCATACAGAATATTAAAATTATGTGGAGGTGATATGAGTTTTACCTCTGCACTTACATACGATTTTGAGGTATATAGTGCAGCACAAAAAAAATGGTTGGAAGTAAGTTCTGTTTCAAATTTTGAAAATTTTCAAACTAACAGAATGAAAATAAGATATAAGGATGAGGAAGGAAAAACTCAATTATTACATTCTTTAAATGGCTCAAGCCTTGCCCTACCAAGAATTGTAGCTGCCTTATTAGAAAATAACCAGCAGGCAGATGGTATACATTTACCAAAAGTATTGCACAGCTATTTTGGTGCTGCTAAAATTGAAATGGTTTAAATAAGTTTTTTAAGGTAATAATAAATAGGTAATAAAATACTATGCAAAATTTGTATGTTTTTACCGGCTTAGGTGCTGATGAAAGGCTCTTTAAAAATTTACAATTTGCAAATTATCATGTCATTCATATAAAATGGGTAACACCATTAAAAAATGAAACTTTTGAAAATTATGCCTCTAAAATTGCTGAAAAAATTGACAGCTCAAAACCAATTTTTATAGGCTTAAGCTTTGGTGGAATGATGGCTATTGAAGTTTCAAAATTTATAGAAACAGAAAAAATAATTTTAATTTCATCAGCCAAAGAGAAAAATGAAATTCCCTTCTATTACAAATGGGCAGGTTTTTTACAACTGCATAAATTAGTGCCAATAAAGGCTTTAGTCAATATAAATATTTTTACCAATTGGTTTTTTAGTAACAGAACTGCCGCCGAAAAAAGATTACTTTCCGATATATTACATGATACCGATACTGTATTTTTGAGGTGGGCAATTGATAAAATTGTGCATTGGCAAAATTGTTTTACACCAAATAATTTAATTCATATACATGGTACAGCAGATAGGATTTTGCCAATTGCATTTACAAAAAATGTTATTAAAATAAATGGGGGTAGCCATTTAATGATTGTAAATAATGCTGCAGAAGTACAATTATTACTCAATAATGAATTAAAATAACCATGATTTAATATTAGCCCTAAAAACTTTTTCGTAATTTTCTCATTCAAATTTTTGTATGAAAATAATTTGTTGTATTACATTTATTTTATTGAATATAAATGTGTTTAGTCAAACAACTGATCAGTTAAATAAGGAACGTATCATTTTGCCAAATGGATGGGGTTTAACACCAGTTGGTAAAAGTTTACCATT
>JANMAV010000214.1:0-1601 GCA_031360055.1 Ferruginibacter sp. | reverse complement strand
AATAGCTATAATTTTATGGATTAGTAGAGAATATACTTGCCTCTTTTATTAATACCCTAGGACTCAACTTTAAATGAGCTACTACAAGCTCTGCTAAATCTTCGGGGTGCAAAATGTTTTCTTCATTTCCCTTTATTAAATCAGCACTTTTTGCCAGCTCTGTCACTATTGTGCTAGGTGCTAAAGTAGTTACTCTAACATTATGTTTTCTTACTTCTTGCATTAAGCTTTCACCTAAACCAAAAACTCCAAATTTGCTGGCACTATAAGCACTAGTTAGTGCACCACCTGCTTTACCTGCGGTAGATGATATGTTTATTATATCGCCATTTTTTTGCTGTATCATATTTGGCAATACTGCTTTAGTGGCATAATAAACACCAAATAAATTTACTTTTATTTGTTGTTCCCACTCATCGGTGGTTAAATCTAAAAAGTTTGCAAACTTACCAGTACCTGCATTGTTTATTAAAATATTAATGTGCCCTAGTTTTTCTTCAATTTTTTTAATAGCATCTAATACCTCATCTTCTTTGCTTATATCAGCTATGGCAAAACAATTTGCATATTTTTTTTCATCTAATTCTTTAGAAAGTTCTAATAAATCTTTCTCAGTTCGGGCAATTAAACCAACGCTAACTCCTTCGGCCGCTAAGGCTACAGCAATGGCTCTACCAATGCCTTTACCGGCACCGGTTACCAATGCTACTTTGTTTTGTAAAGACTGCATTTTAATTTTTTATATTTTGTAAAGTTTTTAATAATTGTTTGGCTACAGCAAGAGAGGAGGTAGGGTTTTGGCCAGTAATTAAAAGCCCGTCATTAACCACATAACTAACAAAATCAGCATCTTTACTATATTTCCCTCCTTTATTTTTTAATTCATCTTCTAGTAAAAATGGAACTACATCGGTTAATCCTACTGCTTTTTCTTCACTATTTGTGAAACCAGTTACAACTTTATTTTTTACTAATGGATCCCCATTCTCATCTTTTACATGTAACAATACCGCTGGTGCATGGCACACTGCTGAAACTGGCTTTTTTGCTTTCCAAAATTCTTCAATTAGTTTTATGGAGTGTTTATCGTTTGTTAGGTCCCATAAAGGGCCATGACCACCTGGATAAAATACAGCATCATAATCTTCCTCAGCAATATGTTCTAAAATGGCAGTATGTGCTAATATGTTTTGTAATTTGGTATCTTCTTTAAATCTAATAGTAGCTTCTGTTTGGCTAGATGGTTCGTCACTTTTAGGATCTATAGGTGGTTGGCCACCTTTTGGCGATGCAATAGTAATTTGCACCCCCTCATCTGCCAAAAAATAAAATGGTGCAGCAAATTCTTCTATCCAAAAACCTGTTTTTTTGCCTGTAGTACCAAGCTCACTGTGTGAGGTTAGTACAAATAATACTTTTAACATGATACTTTTATTTTTATTTGTAATTGTGAATAGAAATAATACATTTCGTAATTTTTAGATTTTATTAATTGTTTTATTAGTTATCGATGTTTAAACAAACAATTTACGTTCCTAAAAAATTTAATCTGAAATTGATACAGACTTCTGTTTTTCTATAGTTTAAATAAAATGAATCAT
>JANMAV010000192.1:0-10817 GCA_031360055.1 Ferruginibacter sp. | reverse complement strand
TCCAAATAACGCCATTGTTATTTTTGTTTGGTAACACAGTAGTTTTTAAATCATACACAGCTTTACTATAGTTGTACCCCAATGCACTATATCGGTTAAAAAGGGTAGGTAAATTTTGTGTAAACCTATCGTAATTTTTGTTGGCTTTGTTACTCCATAATACTTCGGCCAATGCTGCAACACGGGGCAAAGCCATGTAGTATAGTTTGGCTGAGTTGGCAATATATTCCGTCCAAATATTGCCTTGTGCACCTAGTATATGTGTTGCTTGTGTAGGGGTAAGTGCAGCAGGTATAGGCTCATAATCATACACAGTTTGTAGGGGCAGGTAGCCGCCAATGGTTAGGCTATCTTCTGTATTGCTTTGAGAATGATCAAAATAACAATTGCTGCCTGGGGTCATTATTACATCGTTACCTTGCCTAGCAGCAACTATGCCGCCCTCGGTGCCACGCCAACTCATTACGGTGGCATTAGGGGCTAGGCCTCCTTCTAAAATTTCATCCCAACCAATAATTTTTTTGCCCTTACTATTTAAAATCTTTTCTATGTTATGTACAAAATAACTTTGTAATTCCTGTTCATTTTTGAGGCCCAGTCCTTTAATTTTTTGTTGGCAGATGGGGCAAGTTTTCCAGCGGTCTTTTGGGCATTCATCTCCGCCAATATGTATGTAAGTTGATGGAAAAAGGGATATTACTTCTTCCAACACATTTTTAAGAAAAACGTAGGTGCTATCGTTGCCAGCACAAAAAACATCATCTGCTACACCCCAGGTTTGCAAGGTTTTGTATGGTCCTTTTGTGCAGCCTAAATAGGGGTAACTTGCTAATGCCGCTAGGGCATGGCCGGGCATTTCTATTTCGGGTATTATGGTTATGTATTGCTGCTTGGCATAGGCTACTACTTCTTTTATTTGTGCTTGCGTATAGTAGCCACAATAAGGAGTATTATCGTATTGGTTGCTGCCATAACTGCCTACCAATGTTTGAGCTCTGCAACTGCCAATTTGTGTTAGTAACGGGTATTTTTTTATTTCAATTCTCCAGCCTTGATCATCAGTTAAATGCCAATGAAAAGTATTGTATTTGTGCAGGGCTAATAAATCAATGTATGCTTTTACTTCGGCTACAGTAAAAAAATGGCGGCACACATCTAAATGCATTCCTCGGTAAGCAAATCGAGGACTATCAACTATGTATACATTATTTACAATTATGGGAAAATTTTGCTTTGTTGGCAATATTTGCAATAAGGATTGTATAGCATAAAATAAACCATTTTCTGTTTGGCTACTTAATGTTATGCCTGTGCTTGTAACAACCAAACTATATCCTTCTTTTTGAGATGACTTATTATTGGTTTTTTGTATATTAATATAATGTAAGGTGGCTTTTTTGTTTGTTGAAGTTGGTAAATTTTCTCCTGAAATTAGTTGCAACTTTTTAAGCAAATAAGGAACAATGTTTTTTTGTAATGCAGCATCATTAGCTTGTATGATAGTGAGTTTATTTATTGTAAAACTACCAATTTTGCTGCTGTAAGTGCTAGGGTAGGGTACGATTGTGGTATTTTGTGCAAAACAATTTGTTACATAAAAAAGCAATATTAAAAAGAGGTAATAAATTTTACTTTTCATACTTTTTATGAGTTTGTTATTTGTGTTTCAAATATCGCCTAAAAAAAGGTTACTAATAAGGATAATTAATTTATTGAAATTTGATTGTCAGTAAATGTTTAGATGATTAGTTTTTAGGTTTGAGCGGTAAAAATTACAAACTAGCAATTTGCATCATACTTTACTTTTGCTTGTTGATGAAAAATACAGACTTGCACTAATACCTTATGAACCGGATGTGTGCCCGGGTAAGAGTCAGTTCTCTATTTAACATTTTGTATTGCAAGGAACTAAACAAAATAAATATTTAAAACCCATGATAAAAGGATAAGATTGGTAATTTTTTCTTGTAAAAAAAATCCTCATTTTACAAATATTTTCACAAACAATAATCACCTGTTAGTTAGGCTGCTAGGGGATTTCTTTTATGGAAATGCTAGCAAATATTATGCTGTATATCAAAGTATTTGAATCAATTTTTTTTCGTTCAGTAATTATACTCTCTTACTTTTTTGAATTTTTATTATCTGAAATGTTATATTTTATGTTGAAATTAGGTAAATGGCATATTTTATGTTAGATTTGACTAACAATTAATTACAATAGGTATATTTTAAGAGATATGAATATGTTACAGGCAACAGACAAATCGCTGAGTGAGGTGCATAATACAGTAGATACCACGATACCAAAAAAGGGTTGGCGTAAAATATTATCATTTTTAGGGCCTGCCTATTTAATAAGCGTTGGCTACATGGACCCAGGCAATTGGGCTACTGATATAGAAGGTGGTAGTACCTATGGATATGCACTGATATGGGTATTGCTAATGAGTAATCTCATGGCATTGCTGCTACAAGGTTTATCGGCCAGGTTAGGAATTGTAAGAGGTAGAGATTTGGCACAGGCAAATAGAGAAACTTACCCAAGGGCAGTAAATTTTATATTATATGTTTTGGCTGAAGTAGCCATAGCTGCTTGCGATTTGGCAGAAGTGTTGGGTATGGCTATAGGTATACAATTGCTTACAGGCTTACCTCTAGTATGGGGTGTTACTATCACCGTATTAGATACTTTTTTATTGTTGTATTTGCAACGATTAGGTATGCGTAAAATGGAAGCATTTATCATTGCTTTAGTAGGTATAATATTTATTGCTTTTTTTATTCAAATTTTTATGGCAGCGCCAAGCGTTTCCAATATTATTAGTGGTTTTGTACCATCGCTACCAAATAAAAATAACCCACAAAATGAAACGGCATTATTTTTAGCAGTAGGTATAATTGGCGCTACAGTAATGCCTCACAACCTCTACCTACATTCAGCCTTAGTGCAAAGCCGAAAAATTGATAGAACAGATTTTGGCATAAAACAAGCCATAAAGTTTAATAGAATAGATACAACGATTGCGTTGAATTTAGCATTTTTTGTAAATGCAGCTATACTAGTTTTAGCAGGAACTTTATTTTTTGGAACTGAATATGCCGGCACTAAAGAAATTCAAGATGCCCACGAATTGCTACCATCATTTTTAGGCAAATCTGCACCAATACTATTTGCAGTAGCTTTAATAGCAGCAGGCCAAAGTAGTACCGTTACGGGTACATTAGCAGGGCAAATTATTATGGAAGGCTATTTAAGTTTACGCATAAACCCCATACTGCGTAGGCTTATTACCAGGTTGGTAGCAATAGTGCCTGCCTTAATAGTTATATTAATTTATGGCGAAAAAGAAGTAGGTTCCTTATTGGTAATGAGCCAAGTAATACTAAGTATGCAATTGGGTTTTGCAGTAATACCACTCATATATTTTGTAAGCGATAAAAAAACGATGGGCAAATTTGCCATTAACAATCTTACAAAAATTGCAGCCGCCGCTATTGCAGCTGTATTAGTATATTTAAATTTACGCTTGCTGGTTGAAAAATCTATGGTAATATTTGAGGGTGATAATACATCTTTACAAATACTCATAATTGCATCTGCCTTATTTTTTGGTGCATTGTTATTATATATCATTTTCTTCCCAGTTTTTAAAAATAAAGAAACTCAAAAAAGTATTGAAATGCACCAAGCCAATACTATGTTGCCAGCACTTGTAAAACCAAACTACAACAACATTGCTGTAGCGTTAGATTTTGGAGTGGATGATCATAAAATTTTATCCTATGCTGTTGGTCAAGGTAATGCTGCTACAACATATTTATTGGTTCACATTGTAGAAAGTGCATCAGCAAAATTACACGGGGCTGATAGTGATGATAATGAAACTAAAAATGATACAGCACAGCTAAAAAGTTATGTGGTTCAATTACAAAATATGGGCCTAAAAGTACAAGCTGAGCTAGGTTTTAGAAACAGGGTAAAAGAAATTGCTAGAATTGTAATTGAAAATAATGCTGATTTATTAGTGATTGGTGCACATGGGCATAGCGGTATAAAAGATGTGTTGTATGGCGAAACTGTAAATGCAGTTAGACATCAATTAAAAATACCTGTACTGGTTGTAAATTTAGAAGGAGTTTAAATGGTTGTATGCTTTTCAATAAGTTTTCTAATTACTACACTAGCTGCAGTAGCTCCAAACATTGCTGGCATATAAGATACGGTGCCATAAGCTGACTTTTTAAAGTTTGTGCCATCAGTTAAAATTAAACTTTCTTTTAAAGGCATTTCAGGTGAAAAAACACAATCAAAACCTTTTTTAATGCTAAATTGGGTATGCAACATTTTACGAATTTGTTGAGCAAAAACGCAATGGTGAGTTTTAGAAATATCGGCTATTTGTATTTGAGTAGGATCCATTTTACCACCGGCACCCATGCTACTTACCAACCGAATTTGTTGTTTTAATGCCTGTGTAATAAAGGTAAGTTTTGGTGTAACACTATCAATGGCATCAATAATATAATCAGGCTTTATAGTAAATAAATTTTCTACTATTTCGGGGTTTATAAATTGCTGTAAAACTTGTAATTCCACCTCAGGGTTTATAGCCTGTAACCGGTCTGCCATGATGGTAGCTTTAGGTTGCCCAATGTTAGTAGCTAGGGCAGGTAATTGTCTATTTCTATTTGTGGTATCTACTACATCACCATCTATAATTGTAATTTTACCCACGCCAGCACGGGCTATAAATTCAGCAGCAAATGAGCCTACACCACCAAGCCCAACAATCATTACATGGCTGTTGGCTAATGTAGTTAAACCATCAGCTCCTATCAATAATTTAGTTCGGCTTAGCCAGCTAAAATCAGTTGTCATATTTTCAAAAATAAGTACGAAATAGCAAAAATAATTTTTTGTATTATAATTTTTGTACACCAATTGTACGATTGATACAGTTCAGTTATCGTGTTAAATAAAGTATAAATGGTATGTAAAAAACTAATTGTAAAATCTACCCCGTATTTTTGAATTCTAAAACTTTAATTAACATGAAATTCTTTTTACTTTCTACATTTTTTTTGGGTGCAACAGTGGGTTTTGCACAACCAAAATTAGTAACACAAGCTACTATAGTTACTACTACAAATGTAATAGCACCTGAAGATGAAGATGTATCTCAAATACAACCACAGGGTGGCGGTGGAGGTGGTTTTAACTTCAGAAATTTTGGTGATGGCGAAACAAAAAGTACCACTTTTATAAAAAATGATTTGGTTAAAACCAACTTCAAATCAGAGTCATTTAGAGGGACTTTATATAGAAATAATACCACTAAAACTACAACTACCATTTTTGAAATCATGGGTAATAAGCAAGGTATTGTAGCTACAGATGATGACCAGGTAGAAATGCGTAAACGTATGGATAGTACAATGAAAGCAAGACAAACTGCTGAAGGTGGAGATACAACTAATAAACCAAGAATGAGAACAGTGGATGCTAATAGTAATGCTACCGTAACCTACTTAGATGAAACTAAAAAAATAGCAGGTTATACTTGTAAAAAAGCGTTAATAATTACAGATAAAATTATTGTAATAGATACACAAGTTGTATGGTATACACCAGAAATAAAATTTGCTAATGTACCTTCTACTGGTGGTACAAGTGGTTTTGGAAACATGGGTGGCGGTACTAATAACTTTGAAAAAGTAGACGGTTTTGTAATGATGTACGAACGTAAAATGCCTCGTGGTAGAGTTATGGAAGTAAAAGTTACAAAAATTGATATTGACAAAGATATTGCTGCTACAGAATTTGAAATTCCAAAAGATGTAGACATTAAAACAATGAAAGAAATGCAAAGCCAAGGCGGTGGTATGAGAATGATGTTTGGTGGTGGAAGACAGTAATAATAAATTTTTAAAAATAATATGGATAGCTACTTTTTGGTAGCTATTTTTTTATGATTTGTATTAATACATAAGAAACTTATGTACATTTGTTTTATGAAACCTAATAATCAGTTATTTAAAGGCTCTTTACATACAATTATTTTGAAATTACTAACAGCCAATTCAAAAATGTATGGCTATGAAATAACCAAAAAAGTAAAAGAAATAACAGAAGGAAATATTATACTTACAGAGGGAGCTTTGTACCCAGCATTACATAAATTAGAAGCTGATGGATTAGTTGTGTTCACAATTGAAAATGTAGAAAATAGACAGCGTAAATACTACAGTCTTACTAAAAAAGGTAAAACAGAAACTAATTATAAATTAGCAGAAATACAAACTTTTATAGAACAAATGCAATTGATTTTTAACTTAAAAACTACATAATTTGATGAGCTTAACTAAACAAGAAATTGATTATTTATTTGAATTTGTACGTAAAAAAAACATTCATTTTTACGATTTACAGTTAGAAATTGTTGATCACTTAGCCATGCTTATTGAAGAAAAAATGGAGGAGGATAATGTATTGACAGTACAAACTGCATTACCTATTGTGTACCTAAAATTTGGCATTTTTGGCTTTGCACATATCGTTCAGCAAAAGCAAAGGGCTCTGGAAAAAGCAAGTAATTTAAACTTTTGGCAAATGTTTAAAATACAATTTAACTGGCCAAATTTACTACGAAGTGTATGTTTGTTTGCTGTTACTTATAGTGCATTTACAATATTACAATTAAAAGTGTGTGCATATTTAATATTAGTTTTGGTAATTATTGGAGTTAGTTATACTGTTTTAAATACATTAAGAATTAAAAAATTAAAAAAGCAATTACTATTTTTAAATACTCTTCCTTTTGCAAATATTGGTTTTAGTTTGGCGGTACAAATTACCATAAATATGTGTTTTAATAACATGTATAGTGTAATTGAGTTACAACAATGGCAAATTTTTTTATACAGCACCATTATATTTTTAACTGTAATGGGAAGCATTGCTTTAAAAAATGTAAACGATAATTTATGGCTACAAGCTAAGCAACATTACCCAGCAGCATTTGTATAATATCACAACAGCAACTTTCCAATTCTACCTCCACCACCAGCAAAAAAAACAGCAGTTCCTTTTTTTGCTTTTCTGCAAACATGAAAACTTTCGGTACTTATTTTTGTAAATGTATTGCCATCATCATGGGTAATATCGCTGCCATTTAAGCCACAGGTTACCCAAGTTTTTTTAGCTATAAATTCTATACAGCTTCTGTAACCACTTGGCTGAAGGGTAGGTGCAGCCCAAGTTTTACCAAAATTATTTGACACAAAACAGTTTTTAGTAGTACTATCTTTGCTGTTAAAATCTCCCCCTACAAGTATTATTTTCTTTTTATGAAAGGCAATGGAGTTATTGCCTGTACTTTCTTTGCCTTGTAATATAGGTGTAGTACTTTTTGTATCTGCAGTTAAAAAATTTGCAGATAATCCACCACTGGCCAACATATAATTACTTTTATTAAATAACCTAATGTTGGTACCACTACTAGCAAAACAAGCTTCTCCACTATCAGCATTTGGTTTTCTGTCGGCATCAAGTTCTTGCCATGTGTTGCCCCCATTTTTTGTAGCGGCTACAAAAAATTTTCCATTAATTGGGTCCCCAACTACAATGCCATGTTGGGCATCATAAAAATCCATAGCATCTAAAAACATTCCTTTGGTTGTATTATTATATACGGTTTTCCAAGTTTGCCCACCATCAATAGTTTTTAGTATTACCGCAGGGGTATCTATTCCCATAATTATAGCAGTATTGGCATCAAATGCCTCGATATCTCTAAAATCAGTTTTTTCAAAACCTTTTACAGTTAGCCATTGCCAGTTTTTTCCTCCATCTATACTTTTGGCAACCGTACCAGCACTGCCGCTTGCCCAAACAATATTATTAGTAACAACACTAAGGCCCCTCATACTAGTTTTTGTGCCTTTTGTTAGCAAATTTACCGTTTGAGCATTTGCAAAAATGCTAACAAAAATTGTTGTAATAAGTAAGATGTATTTATTCATAAAATATTTGTGTATAAGTAAAGTTACTGGTTTACATTTTATTTAAAAATACCATTTACAGGCTGTAGCAAGGCTTAATTACCTTATTTTTACCTTACTAAATGTTACTAAAATAATGAGCTATAATTACCTTCCGTTAGATAGGAAACCAACTAGTTTTCAACAAATTCAACATCTTTTAGCATACAAACAACAGGTTTCCATAACTTTTGATGCACACGAAAGAATTTTAGCATGCCGATCATATTTAGATAAAAAAATGATGGATGCAGATGCTGTATTTTATGGCATAAATACAGGGTTTGGCTTTTTGCAACATGTACAAATAAATGCATCACAATTAAGTGAGCTACAAAATAATTTATTACAATCTCACGCTTGTGGTTTAGGGGAAGAAGTGCCTGCTGAAATGGTACGATTGATGATTATGCTTAAAATTAAATCATTAAGTTACGGCCATTCTGGAGTACAAATAGATACGGTTATTAGGTTAATGGATATGTACAATAATGATATGCTACCAGTTGTATACACTCAAGGTTCGTTAGGTGCATCAGGCGATTTGGCACCACTTAGCCATTTGAGTTTGCCGTTAATTGGTTTAGGTGAGGTGAGGCTGCAAGGAGAAAAAATGCCAACAAGCCAAGCTCTTGAAAAATTACAATGGCAGCCAATTAAACTCCAAAGCAAAGAAGGATTAGCATTAATAAACGGTACCCAATTTATGAGTGCTTATGGCCTACACAACCTAGTGCAGGCGGAGCGTTTGCTTCAATGGGCAAATATTATTGCAGCCATAAGTTTTGATGCTTTTGATTGCCTCACTGAGCCACTCAATGAGCATATTCATAACGTTAGGCCTCATGCAGGGCAGGGGTTTGTAGCGGCAACCATGAGAAATTTGTTAGGAGGTAGTACCATTGCTTTGCAAAAAAAACAAGCCGTGCAAGATCCATATTCTTTCCGCTGCATACCGCAGGTGCACGGCGCTACGCTTGACACGGTTGCGTATGTAAAACAAATTTTTATAACCGAAATAAATTCGGTTACTGATAATCCAAATATTTTTCCTGATGATGATTTGATAGTTAGTGGTGGTAATTTTCATGGGCAACCATTGGCATTAGCTGCCGATTTTTTGGCCATTGCTATGGCTGAAATAGGAAGCATTAGTGAACGTAGAACTTACCAACTAATTAGTGGGCAAAGAGGGCTGCCACCTTTTTTAATAACCGACTCAGGCTTACACTCAGGTTTTATGATACCTCAATATACCGCAGCAGGCATTGTTAGCGAAAATAAACAACTTTGTACACCAAGCAGTATAGATACAATACCAAGCAGCAATAATCAAGAAGACCACGTAAGTATGGGTGCTAATGGTGCTGTAAAATGTAAAAGAGTTATTGATAATGTAGAAAAAATATTAGCCATTGAGCTAATGAGTGCTGTGCAAGCTTTAGAATTTAGGAGACCGTTACGAACATCATCTACATTAGAGAAAATTATTGAAGCTTTTAGAGCAATAGTTTCTTTTAACAATGCTGATAGAATATTACATACTGATATAATTGCTGCAATTAATTTTATAAAAGAGGATCCTGAAAAATATTTGTAATTTTTTTTGTAAATTATTACCATTTGTAATTGTTACAAACAGATTTTACAATTTACAATTTACAATAAATATTTATAATGCATTTTGCACAACAAATACAATAGTACTTAAAAAGTCAACATCCTTAAAATGTGATGAGATGAGTGCTTTGCATGAAATAATTTTGTAGATGCTGCCTAATTGTTTTTTGTGGTTTTTGGATGGTATAAACAATGAAAATAAGGTTGTATCAAACCCAAATATTGGGTATGGAATTCAAAAAATTATTTACTAAGATGGAAAAATAAAAGAATTTTATAAAATAGGCATGAGTAGTAACACTGTAGGAATTTCAATTTCTATTTTAGGATTAATAGATAAAAATTATCTAAAACATACCTACGAAAAAAATATTGGAAAAGCCACTGTAACTAGTTACTGTATTAAGTTTGCCTCCATCAAAAATATAGATATTAATGTGCTAAAAGAGGCAATTTTATATGGCTACCTTAATAACGCATAATCGTTTGCACACAATAATTCGTAGATAAAAAAATTTGTAAAATTCCAAAATAGCAAATAGTAAATTGAAAAACTAAAGCCCTATTCATTTGATATAAATCAATTCCAATATAGTAAACTCTTGCACGTAAAAAAAATATCTTATTTTTAATAAAACGGAATAATCAATCCTCAACCAAAAAAATTATATTCTTACAATTATGTCATACAATTATGATGCATATAAAACACCCACTGGTACTACACTTACTTGCAAAGGTTGGGTGCAAGAAGCTGCTTTGCGTATGCTACTTAATAACCTTGACCCCGAAGTTGCAGAACGCCCCGAAGAACTTATAGTTTATGGCGGTAGGGGTAAAGCTGCTCGAAATATTGAAAGCTTAGATTTAATAATAAAAGCACTAAAAGTTTTAGAAGATGATGAAACATTATTAATACAAAGCGGCAAGCCTGTTGCCATGTTAAAAACACATGTAGATGCACCAAGGGTATTAATAAGTAACAGCCAATTGGTACCCAATTGGGCCAATTGGAAACACTTTGATGAGCTTGAGAAAAAAGGGTTAATGATGTATGGGCAAATGACAGCAGGCAGCTGGATATACATAGGCAGCCAAGGTATTGTACAAGGCACTTATGAAACTTATGCAGCTATTGCAAATAAGCATTTTGG
>JANMAV010000142.1:0-15577 GCA_031360055.1 Ferruginibacter sp. | reverse complement strand
ATGATTTGCCATACTTATATTTTTTTTTGAGCTGTTATTTAAAATTAATAATGAATATAATAATACTTGTAAATTTAGAGGCAATTTTTCTTTTTTAAAACATATTTACAACAAACGTTTGAAATTTTTTAGTAAATGCTGCTTCTTTCGTAAACTTATTTAAAAGTGCTACATTGTTTACTGTTAATAAACATTGAGCTACTATGAAGCAAAATTGCATGTTAATAATGCTATTAGGTATTGGTATTAATGCCTTTACACAAATAATAAATCCTTGGCAAATTACTGCTACCAATATACAACCTACTAATTATTATGGCGAAACTGTAGCAAATGGTATGATTGGAGTGGTAAGCAGTGCTGAACCGTTTAAAGTAAAAGATGTAGTATTAGCCGGTGCCTATGACCAATATGGAAGAGGAAGAGTGGGAAACTTTTTAAAAAGTTTTAATTTGCTAAATATGAATATGGATGTAGATGGGGAGAGAATAACAACAAACAATATTCAACGTTTTGAGCAAGTTATTGATATGCAACAAGCATCATTTACAAGCACTTTTAGTTACGGTGATAAAGCAAATATTAGTTACACATATTTTGCTCTTAGGCAATTACCATTTACAGTGTTAATGAATGTAACTATAGTGGCCAAAAAGGATATTACTATTAACGCAGCAAGTGTTATGGAAGCTCCAGATGCTCTTAAAAATGTAGAAAATTATTACAACGAAATTGATAGGCCACATGTAACCATAAGTTTATTAACAAGCCAAGCAAAAAGCCCCACAGGCAAGCTTACCATGTGTGCAAGCAATAGTTTTTTATTTACTGAAGCTCATGGCCAAGAGCCGAGGGTTATACACGAAATGTGGGATAACAATATGCATCTAATGAAGTTTGCTAAAAAACTTTTAGCAGGTACAACATATAGTTTTTCTATAGCAGGGAGTAGCATCACATCTGCACACCATGCTGACCCCTTAAACGAAGCCGAAAGATTAACAATTTACGCAAAATTAGAAGGAGCAAAAAGATTGGTTGAATTTCATAAAAAAGCATGGAATACCCTTTGGGAAAGCGATATTCAAATTGAGGGAGATGAACAAGCACAGCAAGATGTGCATAGCATGTTGTACCACTTATATTCTTTTACTAGAGAAGGTACAGCATTAAGCCCATCGCCTATGGGTTTAAGTGGGTTAGGTTACAATGGCCACGTATTTTGGGATACTGAATTGTGGATGTACCCTGCCCTGCTAGTGCTACACCCAGAAATAGCTAAAAGTATGGTGGAGTATAGGTATCAGCGCTTAGATGCAGCAAAACGAAATGCATTTAGTAAAGGTTTTAAAGGTGCCATGTTTCCTTGGGAAAGTGCAGAAACTGGTGTAGAAGAAACGCCTGTTTGGGCATTGAGTGGGCCTTTTGAACAACATATTACAGCATGTGTGGGTATAGCTGCCTGGAATTATTATTGCGTAACACAAGATAAAGAATGGCTTAAAGAAAAAGGCTGGCCTATTTTAAAAGAAACGGCAACTTTTTGGGCAAGCCGAGTAGAGAGAAATGGACCTAATAAGTTTGAAATAAAAAACGTTGTAGCAGCTGATGAATGGGCTGAAAATGTAGACAATAATGCTTTTACTAATGCAGCAGCTAAAACAAATTTGCAATATGCAAACCTTGCTGCTCAGGTACTTAATATACCTCAAAATGATGATTGGACTTTGGTTGCTACAAACATTCCTTTTACCAAATTGGATAATGGTGTTACTGCAGAGCATGATACCTATAAAGGTGAAGGTATAAAACAGGCAGATGTTAATTTGCTCTCCTACCCTTTAAAGCAAATAACTGATAATGCACAAATAAAAAAAGACTTAGATTATTATGCAACTAAAATTCCTACTGCTGGTACACCAGCAATGACACAAGCTATTTTTGCATTATTGTATGCCCGACTTGGCGATGCTAAAAAAGCTGATTTTTGGTTTAAAGATGCCTATAAACCAAACCTAAATGCACCCTTTAATGTAATTGCAGAAACTAAAGGAGGTACCAATCCCTATTTTGCTACCGGTGCAGGTGGTATTATACAGGCTATACTTATGGGTTTTGGAGGGTTAGATATAACTCAAAATGGTATTGTACAAATAAAATCTACCTTACCAACAGGTTGGAAAAAACTTACCATTACTAATATTGGTACTTCAAAAAAAACATATACCATATTATAATTACATATTAAAATCATATTTTTATATTATCAAAAAAGCCACTGCCATATTTTTATTTTTAATGCTGCTATTTAACATTGCAGGTTATAGGATTGTGCTGCAATTTTTTGCAAATAAGGCAACAAAAACTATCAATGCAAGTATTGATAATAAAACATACAAGGACAGTGAGTTAATTGAAATTACTACTGCTCTTAACATGCCATATATAGCTGATAAAGATTTTGAAGAAACAGTAGGTGAAACAACTATTGGTGGTGTGCATTATCAATATGTAAAACGAAAAGTTGTACATAATGTTTTACACCTCTACTGCTTGCCCAATATAGAAAAAACAGCTATCGCTAAAACCCAAATAGCCTTAGAAAAAATTAATGTAGATGATGACAAGAATACTACTAATAAAAAAAGCACTGTAAATATTCTTAAAATTATATCGGCAGACTATGTTGTTACAATTTGCAACAACTTTATTGAAAGCTTACCAGCAACTAATTTGGTAAATATCTATTTCAATTATGCTAGTTTTTATACACAGCATAAACCATCACAAATTGGTAAGCCGCCAAAAAGTACTATAGTTTAGAACAAATCTTTAGCTGCAACAAGCAGATGTTACCTTAATAACACAAATTAATTTTCATGAAATTTTTAAAAATTGTGCTACTTGTAGCACCAATTTTTATGTACAGTTGTGTACATAAAAACAATGTACAATATAAAGCAGCTTTATTAAACCCACTAGTATATTCACAAACGGTTAAAAAACTAAACGATGTTGTGCTTGAAAATAATTTTCCGCCTGTAATAGCAAGTAGAAATTACGTGTATGCAAATATTGCTGCCTATGAGTGTATAGCAGCCTCAAACACAGGGTACAAAAGCTTATCAGGCCAAATAAAACACTTGCCTCCTATGCCTAAACCAATTGCAAGCATGGAAGTTAATTTTAATTTGGCGGCCTTGTTGGCCTTTACAAAAGTAGGTAACGCTGTTACTTTTCCCGAAGGTAGTATGATGGGCTATTACGAAAATTTAAAAAACTTTGCTGATAGTGTAGGCATACCAACTGATGTTTTACAAAATACCATTACGTTTTCGGATAGTGTAGTTGCAGCAATATTACAATGGAGTAAAAAAGATAATTATGCACAAACTAGAACTGCTGAAAAGTATGCCGTACAAAATAATATTGATGGAAGATGGATACCTACCCCACCCATGTATGCACAATCTCTTGAGCCACATTGGAACCAGATTAGACCAATTTTATTAGATTCAGCTAGTGAATTTTGCCCAATACCAGCACCTGCTTTTAATGTAACTGATAAAAATTCAGTGTATTACAAATCAGTACTAGAAGTTAAAAACACAGTAGATAGTCTTACGGAAGAGCAAAAAAGTATTGCAGATTTTTGGGATGATAATCCGTTTAAACTTACCGTTGTTGGGCATGCAAGCTATGCTACAAAAAAGTTTTCCCCACCCGGCCATTGGATGAATATTGTGGGTATTGCTGCTAAACAAGCCAATGCAGATTTTAATAAAACTGTTGCAGCATATACGCTTACGAGTATTGCTCTTTTTGATGGTTTTATAAGTTGCTGGAACCAAAAATTTATTTCAAACACTTCAAGGCCAGAAACCGTAATTAATAAATTTATAACTGATTCATGGCGGCCATACATTCAAACCCCACCTTTTCCTTCATACATAAGTGGCCATGCAACCATATCTGCAGCAGCTGCTGAAGTAATGACCAACTTTTTTGGAAATAATATGGCTTTTAAAGATACTTCACTTTTAGAGTTTGGTATTAAAAGCCGTACCCAACAATCCTTTAGGTTGGCAGCAAAAGAAGCAGCAATGTCAAGGCTTTACGGCGGTATTCATTTTAAATACGATAATGATGAAGGTAATATTGTAGGTACTAAGATTGGAGAATTTGTAGTAAAAAAAATCAAAATCAACTAGAATCACAAAAAAACAGGGCTATACCATTATCAGTATTTACCCTAATGCAGAAAAATAAATAATAAAAAAAATAACATTAATAAGCAATACTGCATCTAAAAATAAAAATTTACCAAAATGAAAAAATTGTTAATATGTATACTAATCTCATTGCATCAATTTGCTTTTGCACAAACTGATATTGATGCATTGATGATGAACAAAAAACAATATTGTGGTGGCTTTACCTACAATACAAGTAGTTGGAAAAACTATTGGGAAGGAACTTTTAATAGAGACAATCAAAATTTAGGAAAGGTTAGTGTAAACTCAGTAATGGCAATGGGTACGTACGGAATAACCAATAGAATAAATGTAGTTTTTAGTTTACCATATGTAAAAACTAACGCTAGCCAAGGTACTTTAAAAGGGCAAAAAGGCTTGCAAGATTTATTATTGGCTATTAAGTGGATGACTTACAAGCAGCGTATTAAAAATGTAACAGTTAAGTGTTTTTTAGTAACAGGTTTTTCTATTCCTACAACTAACTATTCTATAGATCTTATGCCGTTAACTATTGGTGTAAAAAGTAAAGCAGGTATACTAAGAGCTATGGTTGATATTGAGAAAAACAAATGGTTTGCAACTGCAGCTGGCACCTATGTTTTACGTAGTAATGTGAAATTAGATAAAAATAATTATTATACTACTGAAATGCATTATAGTAATGAAGTGTACATGCCCAATGCAACCAATCTGCAATTACGTACCGGCTATCGTAGTTCAGTTTGGATAATAGAGGCTATTGCCAATAAATTTATTACCAATGGTGGTTTTGATATTAGCAAGAACAACATGCCATTTGTTAGTAATAAAATAAACGCTACTTCTATTGCTGTAAACATTAAATACCAAACTCAATTTTTAAAAAGTCTTTATCTCATTTTAAATGGCTTTACAACAGTGGCTGGCCGTAATGTTGGCCAAGCCAAAGGAATGAGTACTGGAGCAGTATATGTAATTCAATTATAGTATTGAATTAAAACTGGTATTGAAATAAACAAAATTTACTAAAAAATTATTACTGCTAAAAAATTTAAATAATGAAAAAATTTGTAACCTTATCACTTATCACTGTATCAATATTAGTTGCACAAAGTTGTTCAAAAAATATCACAGAAAATAACGAACAATACCCTGCTTTAAACCCTATTCGGGAAGATGCAAATGCAGGTACTTGGAAACCAATATTATTAACTACCCCAAATGAATTTGCTTGTGCTACACCAATTGCAACTACCTCACCAGACTATGTGATACAATTAAATGAAATAAAAAGCTATCAAAAAAATATTACCAATGCAGATAGAAAATTGGTAGCTTATTGGGGTGCTGGAGCTGTGTTAAGGTGGAATGAAATTTTGAGAGAATTGGTGGCCAAACATAATATTCCACCATATCAAAATGCTGATGGAACCTATCCTTTTCCAAGTGCAACAAACCCATTAGCCTATCCTTTATTTCCTTTTAGTAACCCACCGTATGCTGCAAGAGCCTATGCCTATGTAAGTGCTGCACAATACGATGCCTGTGTAGCGGCTTATTTTTATAAAAGCCAGTTTAATAGGGCTGCACCTTATAAGGTAAATACAGGCATACAAACTCTGCTACCACAATCAACTTTACCTAGCTACCCTAGCGAAGACGGAGTTGTATTAGGAGTTACTGTAGAATTATTAAAATTACTTTTTCCTGGTGATCAAGATTATATAAACACTAAAGCTGAGGAACATAAAAAAGCAAGACTTACAGCTGGAGCCAATGTACGAAGCGATATAGATGCTGGTGAAATGTTGGGTAAAGCAATTGCTTCAAAATTTATAAGCCGGGCTAGAGGAGATAGAGCAGGGGCTGCAGCAGGCAACCAAACTATTTGGACAACCCTTGAGCAAAATACAACTGCAACTGGAGAAACAGCTTGGAAAAGCCAAGAAACACCAGCAAGGCCACCCATGTTGCCTTTATTTGGAAAAGTAAAAACTTGGTTGTTTGATTCTGCTACAATGGTAAATACTATACGCCCTATTGCACCTCCGAGTACAAACACTGCCCAATTTAAAAATGCTTTAGAAGAAGTGTATCAAACACAAAAAAACATAACAAGAGAGCAATTACGAATTGCTTCATTTTGGAATGATGGGGTAAATACTCCAACACCACCGGGCCATTGGAATTATATTGCAGCAAATGAGTTTGTACAATTAGGTTTTAGTGAAGCTCGTTGGGCAAGAAATTTGGCTTTGCTTAACATGAGTATGATGGATGCTGCTGTGGTTTGTTGGGATGCTAAGTTTACTTATTTTACACCTAGGCCTCAGCAAATGGATAGCCGTATAAAAACAGATATTGGTCTACCTAATTTTCCATCATATGTGAGTGGGCACAGTACTTTTAGTGGTGCAGCTGCTAATGTACTTGGGTACATTATACCTAGCCGTGGTACAGCGTTTGCAGATATGGCTACTGAGGCTTCAAAAAGCCGTATATATGCTGGCATTCATTATAAAATTGATTGTGAAGCTGGCATTATTGCTGGAAATAAAATAGCTTTATTTGCTATAAATAAGGGTCATGTAGACGGGGCTGAATAATTATTTTATTTATTAGTTGTTAATTTTTGCATATAAAGAAAGGCTGTATTTACAAACCAAATTAGATTTAAGGTAAGTTTTAAAACTTACCAACCAATTTAGTTATCAATGTGTATTTTTAACTTTTATACATTGTTTGTAAATACAGCCTCCTTACTTATGCTATTATTTATTCAGCTGTTTCTGCTTGTTCTACCTTTTCAGTATTTTCAGCTGTCGCAGCATCTGCAGGTTTTTCTTTGTGCAATTTGCCCAAATCATTACCTGATTTTTTCTTTATTATTTTAGGTGTTAGCATTACCTGCATACGTTTACCTTCTAATTTTGGTAATCCTTCAAGTGCACTAACGTCTTTTAAAGCATCAGCAAATTTTAGTAAAAGCAACTCCCCTCTTTCTTTAAACATTATAGCCCTTCCTTTAAACTGTACATGGGCTTTTACTTTATTACCATCTTCTAAAAACTTTTCAGCATGCTTTACTTTAAAATCAAAATCATGGTCATCAGTATTAGGAGTAAAGCGTATTTCTTTTACTTCACTAGTTTTGGCCTTAGCCTTCATTTCTTTTTTCTTCTTCTTCTCTTCGTATAAAAATTTATTGTAATCAATAATTCTACATACGGGAGGTGTAGCCCCTGGCGAAATTTCTACTAAGTCTAAAAATTGCTCCTTAGCAAAAGCAGTTGCTTCCGCTATAGAATAAATGCCTGGTGTAATGTTTTCGCCAACTAAGCGTACCTGCATTGCCTTTATAAGGTGGTTGGTACGGTGCTCTTGTTGTTGTTCTTTTTTAAAACGAGGATTAAACGCTCCTCTGGGCGGCCTTGGTGGAAATGCCATGTTATTTATTTTACAAAGTAATACCGGCAGAGTGGTACTTTTTGTAACTGTTTTTTGTTTTAATGATTAAACTGCCTTGTAATAAAATTAAAAATACAAAATTTATTCGCCTCTACGCTCATTTATTTCTTCTATTAACTCTTTTATAAATTCGTCTAAGTTTTTTACCCCTTGGTCACCCTTACCTTGTTTGCGTACCGCTATGGCATTATTTTCAATTTCTTTCTCTCCAAATACAAGCATGTATGGCACTTTCATCAATTCGGTATCTCTAATTTTCTTGCCAATTTTCTCATTTCTATCATCTATCTCGGCTCTTATGTTTGCAGCTTTTAATTTTTGCAAAACAGTTTGCCCATAATCTAAAAATTTATCACTAATTGGTAATATTTTTACTTGTAGTGGTGCTATCCAAGCTGGGAATTTTCCAGCATAATGTTCTAACAAAAAGCCTATAAAACGTTCGTGTGTACCCAATGGTGCTCTGTGAATAATTAAAGGTACCTCAGGCTCATTATTTTTATTTGTAAATGATAATTTAAACTTATTGCCGCTATTAAAATCTACTTGGTTTGTGGCTAAGGTAAATTCTCTACCAATGGTACTCCATATTTGTACGTCAATTTTTGGACCATAAAATGCTGCCTCATCCATTACTTCTACAAATGGTATATTCGATTCTATTAAAACTTTTCTTACCATTTCCTCTGTCCTGTTCCAATTATCAGGATCGTTTACATATTTTTTTCCAAGCTTTTCAGGGTCGTGCAAACTTAAACGCATTACATATTTATCTACACCAAATATTTTAAAATACTTAATGTACATTTCGTTTACTGCTCTAAATTCTTCTGCAAATTGCTCCTTACTACAATAAATATGTCCATCATTCATGTGTAAACAACGTACCCTCATTAAGCCAAATAATTCTCCACTTTGTTCATATCTATAACAAGTGCCATATTCTGCAATTCTATAAGGTAAATCTTTATAACTCTTTGGCTCAGCATCAAATATTTTATGATGGTGAGGGCAGTTCATAGCTTTTAAATAATATTTTGTGCCATCAAGCTCCATTGGTGGAAACATGCTATCAGCATAATACGGTAAATGCCCACTAGTTAAGTACATGCTTTCTTTAGCTATATGAGGCGTTACCACTCTCTTGTAGCCTGCAGCAGTTTCTGTTTCTTTTGCTAGTTTTTCTAACTCCTCAATAATAATTGTACCATTGGGCATCCAAAGCGGTAAGCCTTGGCCAGTATCATCATCCATTGTAAAAATGCCCAATTCTTTTCCTAATTTTCTATGGTCTCTTTTCTTTGCTTCTTCCAACATTAGCAAATGTTCATCAAGCTCTTTTTGGTTGGGAAAGGATATTCCATATACCCTAGTTAGTTGCTTGTTTTTTTCATCGCCTTTCCAATAAGCACCAGCCACACTCATTAATTTTACTGCTTTTATAAAAGAAGTATTGGGAATGTGTGGGCCACGGCATAAATCAGTAAAACTACCTTGAGTGTAAAGAGTAATTCCATCGTCTGCTAGGTTCTGCAGCAAGTCTAACTTATACTCATCACCTTTGTTAGTAAAATATTGTACCGCATCAGCTTTGCTAATATCTTGCCTTACAAATGCATTATTTTGTTTAGCAAGCTCCATCATTTTCTTTTCAATAATGGCTAAATCATCTTCTGTTATTACCTCCGTTCCTAAATCCATATCGTAATAAAAACCAGCTTCTACGGCTGGGCCTACCCAAAATTTGGCAGTCGGATATTTGGTAACTATGGCTTCTGCCATTAAGTGTGCTGTGCTATGCCTAAAGGTAGATTTTGCATCTGCATCATCCCAAGTTAATAATTTTAAGGAAGCATCAGTATGTATTGGTCTAGTAGCATCCCATATTTGGTCATTTACACTTGCGGCTAGCACCTTTCGGGCTAAACCTTCACTTATTGATTTTGCAATATCCATTGCAGTAGAGCCAGATGGGTATGTTTTTATGGAGCCATCAGGCAGGGTAATATTAATATTCATTCTAATTTTAAATTAAACTATATAGTATGTTGCAAATTTAACGAACTCTTTGCTAATACTTTGCGTTAAATAAGGTTAAAGCAAATTTTAAAAATATATTTTTGTATTCCTAAATTTTTATATCAGAAATGAAATCGATTTTTACATTTTTTTGTTGTTGCTTTTTTACATTTTATTGTTTTGCCCAAAATTTTAATGGCCAATGGAAAGGTACTTTTGTTGATAAAAGTACTGCTGCTTTAAATTGGGGTGGCGATAAATGTGATTATGTGTTGGATATAAGTGTGGATGGAACTGATGTATCTGGCTACTCTTATACTTATTATAGCAATGAAGGTAGAAAATTTTATACCATTTGCCGTATTGAAGGTTTTGTAGATAAAAAAAGAAAATACATCGAAATAAAAGAAGTTAGTCGTACAAAAACAAATGTACCCTTCGATGTTACCAATAGTTTTCAAATACATAAATTAAGTTGGAGCAAGCAAGGTGCAGATGAAGTTATTGAAGGCCCATGGGTACCTGTACCAAACCAAAAAGGAGCAAACAATGGTTATGGTACAACTGTATTGGTAAAAAGGCAACTTACTGAAATATCTCAATTAGCTAAAACTATTAACGAGAGGAAAGACCCTTCATCTACCATTGCAAAATCAAAAAAAAATATAATCTACCCAACAGAAATTGCTAAAACAAAAATTTATCAAAAACAACCCATAAAACCAGTAACAAAACCCATAGTTAAAACAGCTGCAATAGGTACAATAAAGCCAAATACAGTTAAGAATGTAGCTGCTATTAAGAAAGATACAGTTGCTAAACCTACCATAATTACTGATGTAAAAAAAGCTCCTATTTATGTAGAAAAAGTTACGCCTACCGGTTTTGAAAAAAGAAATAATAGCGTAATACAAACAGTGGTAGTAACAAACCCAACCGTAAAAATTGAGTTGTATGATAATGGTGATGTAGATGGTGATAGTGTAACCTTGTTTTACAACGGTAATGTACTACTAGCACATAAAAAACTTACTGAGAAAGCTATTATACTTGATTTGCCAATAAATAATGATGAAGTAAATGAACTGGTAATGTATGCAGATAACCTAGGTTATATACCACCAAACACCGCATTATTGGTAGTTACTGATGGCAAAAAAAGATATGAAGTTAGGGTAACATCAGATCTTAAAAAAAGCGGCACTATTCGTTTTGTGCACAAAGCCGAATAGGTGTTTTTAATTTATTAAAGTTTCTAAAGCAGCCACCACCCTACTTATGGGTAAACCCATTACATTATAAAAATCTCCATCTATTTTTTTAATGCCAATGGCACCAATCCACTCCTGTATTGCATAAGCCCCTGCTTTATCGTATGGTTTATATTTATTAACATAATAGGTAATTTGAGATGTAGTGATGGTATTAAAATGTACTATTGTAGTATCAGCAAAACAAATTTTTTGGTTATTATACAACATGCATACTCCTGTTATTACGATATGCATATTGCCCGATAATTGAGATAATATTTCAACAGCATGCTTACTATCAGTAGGTTTACCAATAATGTTGTTATCGCAAACTACAATGGTATCGGCTGCTAATATTATTCTATCAACGTTACTGTTTTGGATTGCTAAAGCTTTATTTGTTGCTATATGCATAGCAACAGCATCATAACCTAACCCTTCAGGAAAACTTTCATCTATATTGGCAACAATAGTTTCAAAAGCAATTTCTGCCAATTGTAACAACTCTTTTCGCCTTGGTGATTGAGAGGCTAAAATTATTTTTTGCATGTACTTTGTTTAAAATAAATATTAAAAATATTTAATGGCGGATTTTAAAAAATTAAAACGAATACAATCAAAACCACCAAATAAAGATTATGTAAATTTTAAAAGAAGCATTGATAAAATTCCTATTAAAATTATATATTTAATAACTGAACTTAAGCTATGAAAATGCATGGTATTAGTTGCTGTAAAAAGCTTTTTTAACAGCCATGCCATGGGTAAAATAAGTAAGGCTACTATGTAAATTGCACCAAGCCAGTAACCACTTTGCCAAGCATACAATTGTATAATTGTTAATGCTGCAATGAGCACAACAAGCCAAACTGCAGCAAAAACTTTTGTAGCTGGTATACCCCACACAATGGGCATAGTATGGCAATTGTATTTTCTATCGCCTTCCACATCTTCTATATCTTTTATAACCTCACGTACAAGGGTAACAATAAATGCAAAACCAGCATATAGCATAGTTATTTTAAAAAACCAACGTACATTAAAACTATGTTGCTCATTAGCCCATCCATACAAAGAAAAAAAATCAGCACCAGCAAATACATAAACTACTAACACTACCCAAGCAGTTAAAAAAGCAATTATTACATTGCCTATCAGTAATTTTTTTTTGAACGTGGTTGAGTAGAACCAAAGCATCAAAACGCAGATAAAATTAACTATTGCAATAAGCCATTGGTTAGTTTTAAAACTTACATATACACTTAATAAAACTCCAATAAAAGAAAAGGCTAAATGCCAAACTATGGCCCATCTTCTTTTTATATATTTATTAATAACCATTTTTGATGGCTTATTAATAACATCTATTTGTATATCAAAATAATCGTTAATAATGTAGCCTGCAGCAGCTATTAAAATTGATGCAGCCGCTAAAATTAAAAATGAAGTATGGTTTATTATAGTTGTTGCATTCTTTACCAACGGTATGAAAATACAATAAAAAAATAGATATTGGTTTATAGCGATGAATAGCAAATTTTGCCACCGAATTAACCTAAAAAAAGCTGACAATAATTTCATGTAACGCTATTTTGATTGCTAGGAAGATGTGGCAGTGTTATCAGCATCATGCCAATTGTTGTGTAGCTTTAATACCTTCTCAATCACATCTCTCACACAGCCCTGCCCACCGGCTAATGGAGATATAAACTGTGAAATTTCTTTTACTTCAAGCACTGCATCAGCAGGTGCACATGGTAAGCCTACCAGCTTCATTGGTTGCACATCTGGAATATCATCTCCCATATATAAAACCTCATTTAACTGGTAATTATTTTCAGCTATAAATTGAGTAAGTATTTCTTTTTTATTGTGTATGCCCATGTAAATATGCTGTATACCAAGTTTGGATAACCTATCTTTCACCAAACCACTTACGCCACCTGAGATTATTACAATATCGTATCCTTTTTTTACGGCAAGTTGCAAAGCATAACCATCTTTTACATTCATTTTTCTGGCCATTTCTCCGTTCTCAAGTAGGGTAAGTGTTCCATCAGTCAACACACCATCTACATCAAAAACAAAAAGTTTAATTTGGCCAAAAAGTGATAGTAAATTCATTTGCAGAGTTATTTTTTTTGGTTATCTCTCCACTCATACACCCAAGTACTTTGTATCATTTCTAAATGGCCTTCATTACTATCTTGGGGCTTACCTACAAAACTTGGAATTTCTAATACCCATTTATGTAAATCAGTAAATCTTAATCTATAAATTTTACCTTCATTAAAATCATCGCCAAATTTTTCATACAATTTTATGGCTATATCTTCATAATCGTTCCAATGTATAGGTAATTCAAAACTCATGGTATAAATTGTATGTTTTGTAAAAAGTTTGTATAAAATGGATTGGTTGTTTTACAGTAAAAGGAAAAATAAATATAATTTTTATTCTCCTAAAAACTGGGTTTGATCTGGCAATGTAACGGTAATATCACCACCATTACCTATTAAACTACATTGGCAACCAAGTCTTGAATTTATACGTGGATTGATGGCTCTATCAATAAAATCTTCTTCTCTATCACTCAATTCTTCTATTAATTCCTCTCCTTTATTTACATATAAATGGCAAGTGCTACATGCACAAACACCACCACAATTATGGTGTAAGTCAATATTATTTTTTAGTGCTACCTCAAGTATGGATTGGTTTCCCTCTACGTTTTGTATAGTTATTGGTTGATGCCCTTTTTGTTCAAAATTAAAAGTAATATTATACATAATTCGTTTTTCGAAGTGCAAAACTACTGCAATTAAGCTGTTTAGTAAAATTGTATTTAATAATTAAGTACATATTAAAATAAAATATCTTTAATTTGCTTTTTTATAACCCCTGTATAACCGCAAACATGAAATTATTATCCCTAAACCTTTTATTGGTGTGTACATTTTTTTGTGCTTGCAAAAGCAAAAAGCCTGTTACAAATACTAACCCTTTAGCTACTGTAAAATCAGATATAACTGATACTTCTATCAAAAAAAATTCAAAAGCCCCTATTATAAATATTGCAGATACTTTTGAAGTTAAACGAATTGTACTTTGTATAAAAGATAGCGCTGCAAATAGTATAAGACTTGCTTCTAAATTGCAAACAATTTTTAATAAACTACTGCCAACTGCTATAAAGGCATCAAAAATTACTATAAATGGTGCACCAATTGTTTGGTATAAAAGCCAAAAAGCACCTTATTTTTTTGAAGCTGGCTTGCCAGTTGATAAAGCACCAGCAAAACTGGCTAAAGGAGTTTACATTAAAAATACCGGAACAGATAGTGCCTTAGTTGCTCATTATTTTGGGCCAAATGATCAATCTCAAATAGCTTATGATGCACTAAACGAAACGTTAAAAGATAGAGGTAAAAATAAATTAGGTGCTGCTTATGAAATTTATATAAACAACCCTTTCGATTCAACTACAAACAAAGCTGATTTATACAAATTACAAACTGATATAATTATACCCTATAAATAAATTAACCGTTCATTATGCCATCTGTCATACGCATATAAAGTGTACGTAATTGTGGATGGCTAGTTAATAGGCGTAAATGTTTATCAAGCGTTACAATATCTTTTCTGAAAGCAGGACCAGTTTGTACATTTTTAGGAGAATTGTGCTCTATACGTTGTGCTGTTTCTACAATTAGTGGTACTAATAATTTAAAATCTATATTTTCTACTTCACAAAATTTTTCAGTAACCATGTATAAATAGTTTGTAAAATTACCTACCATAATTGCTGCTGCATGCATTCTTAACCTTTTATCTTCGTTTAGTACTTGCACATTTTGGCTTAAAGTTTGAGCAAACTCCAATAACAAATTTTCATTTTCAGTTGTATTGGCCTCAATTAAAAAAGGGATAACTGGTAATGGTTGCAAAACCATTTCTTTTCTTAGGCTTTGCAAAGGATATAATACGCCAATATTTTTACTAGCTTTTTCCAACACACTCATGCTTACAGATGCTGCAGTGTGTACCAATAAAGCTGTATTAAATGATAGCTTGGCTATTGCTTCAGGGTAGCTACTATCTGCAATAGAAACTATAACTACATCAGTTTTTTGAATAGGGTGTTGGCTAAAATTTATGTAAGATGCGTTATACTTGTTTGCCAAAGCTTGGCCACTTTCAACATCTCTAGCTATAATTTGTACTATGCTGTGATTTTGCTTATTACACAAATGAGCCAAAACTACTGCTACGTTTCCACTACCCACAATTGTTATTTTCATTTTTCTTATTTATTCTATAGTTTTTGTAACCAATTGGAATTGGCAAATAATATGTTATATCTGTATAATTTAATATTTTTATTGAATTGTATACTCAAAAGCTTAGCATAAAATTTTTATTAATTTTTTTACTATAAATGTAATTTCTAAAAAGGTGCTCAATATATTAGTTTTTTGTACAAATAGTAAGTTAGTTTATAATTTATATTCACAATGCATTATTTAGCTCATTTAAAAATTTTTATTACTCACCATATATTATGGATACCTATTTAGGATAAATTAAAATATTTTTTTT
>JANMAV010000122.1:0-3071 GCA_031360055.1 Ferruginibacter sp. | reverse complement strand
TTGCAAAAAAAATAAACATTTTTTAATTGCGTATAATTTCATTCGATTTAGGTTTAGCTATTCATTTACATAGTGTTTATTTAAACTGATAAAATACCCCATACTTAAAACCTAAACCCGTACCCTGAGAAATTAAATAATTGCTCCTATTGCTTTGTACTGGTGTTGCTGTTGAATATCTAATCCCTACATTCATCCCTATTTTTTTTGTAAATTTTAAATTAAATTCATAGTCAAGCATTAGTGAGCTTGTATAATATTTACCAAATTTTAATTCTTTTAAATTTGTAGTATTGTATGCAAGTATATTGTTATTTTCATCAAGATAATCCCTGCCAATAAGCGTTCCAATACCAATACCTACTCCTAAGGAATGTTCCATATTTCTTTTGTAAAAAATAATAATGGGCAAAATTAAATTAAGATTTAGATGCAGGTCATTAACTTCTAAAACCGAACTTGCACTAAGGATGTTTTTGTAATAAGCTGTTGTGATGTTACTCATTAACTCGTATATCATACCTCTCTTTTTTACAGTATCATATGTTTTATAGGTGAACCCAAAACCTTCCCCAAGTCTTACAACATTATTTAAGTGATCTTGCCCTTCTCCATAGCTATATAAATTAGTTAATAAACTTAATGATAATTTATTTACCCTGTTTTGTGCCGATGCACTTGTTGAAAAAAATACAACCATTAAAATTACATACTTCATAGTTTAGATTTTATATAACGAGGTCATTTTTTACTGCTGCCCTGGTTCAACTTAATTCTATATCCTAAGTTTATAATTAACCAGCCGGTACCGTCTTGTGATAAATAATTTAAATTGGGAGCAATGTCAATACTGCTTTTACTATTTATAACAAAAGAATACCCAACCCCAAAGCCACCAATAAATCCAGTTTGGGCAGCAGCTTTATTGTCTTTATATGAATAGTGAGAAATTCCTGCATCTGCTTGTATGAAAAAATGTGAATTGTTGATATAAGAAAGATAGCCGAATTTAATATTCAGCATGTTTAAACTTGAAATGATAACTGGGGTGCTGGATTTAGGTTTTTGAACCAACCAGGTAATATCTCCAATAATTGCCCCTAATTTACTAACGGTATATCTTGCTTTAACCGATGCACCAATAGAGTGTTTATAATAGATATTAAAATTAAGGTCGGTAGTAGGCCCGGCACTAATTTCAATTGCTTTTTTTTGAGCAAATGTTGAATTTACAATTACTAAAACAAGGATACTAAAAAATATTTTTTTCATTCTTTATTTTTTAATCGTTATTGGGATTCCAAGTTTAAAGCCAAATGTTGTTCCTGTAGTTGCTAATTGTTGTTTGTAT
Organism: Ferruginibacter sp.; assembly: GCA_031360055.1. Classification (GTDB taxonomy): domain Bacteria; phylum Bacteroidota; class Bacteroidia; order Chitinophagales; family Chitinophagaceae; genus Ferruginibacter. Next base: position 1,720 of record JANMAV010000122.1, on the reverse strand, counting down.
TTTTTTTCGCTGGCGGGGTTACCCACATCACCATAATAATAAGTTACCTCTGTTTTAGCCATTTTTATAAATCCTAACTTATAAAAAAGTGAAAATGTTAATACCCTTTTTTTTCTTTTAGAAAATATATCAAACCCGGCATCATTAATTAAGAATAGGCCAACACTGGATTTTCGAAAGATGGTATCGTCTGTTCCAATATATTGAGGAGCAAAACCGATGGTTTGATGTTCTATATAAAAATGCATCTGTGAAAATTGTTCTTTATAAAATGCTTTTGTACTATTAATATCAATGCCAAGTCCTGAAGTACAAGCAAATTGAATTTTTGATTTAAAAGGGAATTTACCCATTGACTTTTTCTCAAACACTTTACTTAATGATAATTGCAAGTTGTCTATAGCATAATATTGAGTTAATATATAGTGGCCAATAAAAATATTATTATAAGGAATTACTTTATAAGAATATCCGAGAATATTATCGTAAAAAGACAATTTATATTTTCGATTATTTTTTTGATAAAACAAGTCTAACCCATAAGCTATTTGAAAAGACGGGACTGAAACATAAAAATCAGTATTTTTTGAACCAACTTTATGAGAAATGCCGGACAACTGCATGCCGATATTTGGTGAAATATATATTCTTTGGCAATAAGTTTTAAAACTTATTGCCAAAGAAATTGATACAATAAATATTGTTTTTACCTTTCCCATATTAATACCCGCTTGCAATTCTATATTGCGGAGATAGCCAAAATGTTGGTGTAGAAGAATTATGGCGGAATCCAAAAGTTGTAATCATTTCATATTTTGATAGTGCTTTGCTTCCTTCATAAGGTCTCCAGGAATATTCTCTATGATGCTGATAATTATTAAGTGAATAGTTTTCTTCCCTTCGGCAATGACTTACTTTAACGTACTTTACTTGTGATTGTATCTGAATATCGGCATAATGAACCGCCGAATGAGCAAAAATACCTGGTCTTAATGTACACCCCTTTCGGCTTTTTGCTTTTGTTTCTAAGGAAAAATAGAAAACAGCTTTTTGATAAACTAATTTATCGTCGCCAAAATATGCATACTGTCCGCTTTGTGTGCAGGATTCATTTGGAACTATGCTCCAATAGTCATCTACTTTTGCTGTATGCCGACCAGCTCCAGAACAACTATTCCAGGGCCAACTTAACCTTTGTGCCTCAGTTGCGGTATTGAATTGATTTACTGTCAGGTCGCCTTTAGAAACTGCATCTAACACATCTATTGCATCATCCTCATCATCATTAAATAGTAATACACCAGCATCAGCAGTGTTATTTGTAACTAAAGTATTATAGGCATTTGATGCATTTGCAGCAATAACTAAAGCCCTATGGTTTTCTAAATCAATTTTCACAAAAAAATTCCCTATTCCAAAAATTTTGTCTGTGTTTAAAATCGTCTTTAAAAACTCCGGGTATAGCGTATCTTCTTCTATTGCATCTGCACCTTCATCTACAGGGGATACAGGCGATTGCTTTGCTAAAGTCATTAATGAACTTGTAGCATTGGTGATATTATTTCTATCTAATGTATTATCAGCATACTGCTCATAAACGACCAATGTACTGAATTTTAACATTCCATTTTCAACTGTTAGGTCTGGGGTTTGCGCTTTGGCACTAAACAACAGCAAAGTACAAAGTGAAAAAAATAAGGTTTTCATTTTATAAAAATAA
>JANMAV010000110.1:0-26019 GCA_031360055.1 Ferruginibacter sp. | reverse complement strand
CTGCAAAACTTTCGTAAACTTTTAAACTTTCGGGTATTTTTTTATTTACAAGAATTTCATACGGTTCATCTAAAAAAGTATGTTGCTGCTGTGTACCAGCATATTTGTTTATATTTTCTTGGTTGCAATAATACTTTTTTGATGAGCCACTACCACAAACCCACTGCCAGCTAAGGTGGTTACTTGCTAAATCTCCATCAAGCAAATAATAATACATCCATTTTGCAGCTTCTAACCAATGTGCTTGTGCAATGTTACAATTTATACTGGCAACATACATACGGCAATGGTTATGCATATACCCATCATCTTTTAATTGTTTTATAGCATCATCTACCACCAAAATATTTGTTTTGCCATGCATGATAGCTGAGGGTATATAATAATGCACTACTTGTTGTTGGGGTTGCTTTATATCTGTAAATATGGCATTGCCTTTATGTTGCCAAACTCTTTGCCAATATTCACGCCAAGCAAGCTCTTGTAAAAACTTTTCAGCTTCATAAAAACTAAATCCATTTTGTAAAACCCTTTTTTTTATAAAAGGTAGGCTAATAACACCCCTGCTTATATAGGGTGATAAATAACTTACTGCACCAGTAAAATAATTTCTAGTTTTTGAATATGTAATTGGATTTATAGCATCTATTTTTTTTAAAATTGATGCCATGTCAGTTTCAAAAATTAATGATTTATCCATTATCGCTTACTAATTTTGTTCATAGTTATACCTCTTTGTAGTGTACATTTAAACCTATTTATCCCATCTACACGAGTGGCAATATGTTTTTGGCTAACCCCACTATTTACTCTCTTACGCCAAAGGTTAAAACTGCTTCTTTTTAAATTATAACGCATTAAAGCAATTACTTCAGCTTCCGAAATATTAAATTGAAAGGCAATGGCTTCAAAAGGAGTTCTATCTTCCCAAGCCATTTCTATAATTCTATCAGTATCTATTAACGTAAAATTTTTGTTATGCAAAGCTTTGCCTTTCATGTAGCTGTAAATTTATTTTGTAAAAATAATTAAGCAAGGGCTATTTTGTTTGCCCAAACGGGAATAGTTTAATCATTTTACTGTTGCAAAATAATGCTAACTGTATCGCCAATGGTAAAGCTATTTTCTTGTTGATGAATGATCATGTTAGCTCCTAGATAGGTTACAATATACTCATAATAACTGCCATAAAATGTACAACTTGTAACCGTACCTTTAAAGTTATTATGTGTAGGAGAAATTATGTGCAATTTTTCTGGCCTTATAAAATCTAGAGTGGTATTAAAATATTTTTTTTGGTCATTGTTTAGTTGATTGTAACTTCCTAATAACCCTGCTACATATGTGTTTACAGGTTTTTTGTATATCTGCCAAGCATCACCTTCTTGTATTTTTTTTCCATCAAATAAAACTATGATTTTTTGTGCCCAAGGCAATACATCTAACGGATCGTGAGAGGATAAAATACAACTTATTTCATATTTATTACAAACATTCTCAATAATAGTTTTTAAAATTTTTTTATGAATTAAATCTAGGTTTGAAAATGGCTCATCTAAAATTAATAATTGAGGCTTTTGTAATAGTAATGTGGCTAAAGCTATGCGTTGTTTTTCTCCGCCAGATAATTGGTATGAGTTGCGTTTTAACACATGTTTTACATGGCAAATTTCATAAATTTCATCGGCTTCCTGTTGTGGTAAAAGTTGATTGTATTGTAACAACTCCTCCATTCTATAATTATTATGTAGCTCATATTGTTGAGATAAATATGCAATGCCTTTTTGGCCACCTACAAGTTGCCAATTAGGGCCTTTTACAACCTCGTTATTAAAAATTATTGTTCCAGCTTTTGGCTGCATTAATCCAGCAATAGTTTTAAGCAAAGTAGTTTTGCCTGAGCCTGACTGGCCTATGATTGCCAAGTTTTGTAATGGCTGTTGCTGCAAGGATATATTTTGTAAAGCAAAATCACCAAGCAAGGTTTCAGAAAATAAATTTTTAATAGAAAGTAAATTCATTAGCCACTATTTGTATTATTTGCAAACAAAAATACATGGTAAGTAAGTCATAGAAATAATGTTTGAAAATTTTACCTTGCTTGTAAATACACTAACCCATTACATTAATTAAATTTTAAGTAATTAAGCCATTAAACAGTTTTATATTTGCAGCATGACAATAGAACAAATAAAGGCGCTACGAGACCGTACATTGGTTTTGCAGCGTTTTCTTTGATGTAGCCAACAGGGAGCAAAAAATTGCTAACGATAAACAACTTTCTCTATCTCCAGGTTTTTGGGATGATAATACAAGAGCAACTTCAATTTTAAAAGATATAAAGCTAAACGAATATTGGGTTAGCATGTACGCAGCTGTGGTAAATGCTGTAGAAGATTTTGCTGTACTTTTTGAATTTTGGAAAGCTGGCGATATTTTGGAAGATGAAGTAAGGGTTGCCTTTGATGATGCCGTACAAAAAGTTGAAGAGGCTGAATTTAAAAGCACCCTAAATGAGCCTGAAGATGAGCTTACTGCCATGTTGCAAATAAATAGTGGTGCTGGTGGTACCGAAAGCCAAGATTGGGCAGAAATGCTTGCCCGTATGTATAAAATGTATGGTGAAAAACAAGGCTTTACTGTAACTGAAATGGATTGGCAATGGGGCGATGGGGCTGGTATAAAAACTTGTACTTATAAAATTGAAGGGCCATTTGCATACGGTTTTTTGAAAGGAGAAAGTGGGGTACATAGGTTGGTTAGGATATCGCCATTTGATAGTGCAGCTAGGCGGCATACAAGTTTTGTAAGTGTATATGTGTATCCCTTAGTAGATGATACTATAGAAATAAATATTAACCCTGCTGATGTAAAGATGGAGACTAGCCGTAGTGGTGGTGCAGGTGGGCAAAATGTAAACAAGGTAGAAACAAAAGTTATGCTTACACATACACCAACAGGTATAGTGGTAGTGTGCCAGCAAGATAGAAGCCAATTGGGAAACAGAGAATTGGCTATGCAAATGCTAAAAAGTAGGTTGTACGAAATAGAGCTGCAAAAGCGTAACGAATTGAAAGATGCAACTAACAGCAAAAAGAAAAAAATTGAATGGGGAAGCCAAATACGCAGCTACGTTTTTCACCCATATAAAATGATTAAAGATCATAGAACTGATTATGAGGTAGGCAATGTTGGCCCAGTTATGGATGGAGAAATAGATGGTTTTATAAAGGCGTATTTGATGGGGGAGAAAAGCTAAGCCCCCCTTAATCTCCCCGAAGGGGGAAAAGGGACTCTGAAAGTTTGGAGGGAAATGTTTTAGCAAATTATTTTCTTTATGTTGTAAACAAAATGGTTTTGTTTACTAACAGTGAGCACTGATGCAGCTTTAGTGCTTGCCCCAATTGTAAGTAAGGGGCGACACTCCATTGAAAATTTGTTTTTCAATTTGGCTTTAATTGTGTGGGAGATTATTGTAACTTTAATGTATGAAAATGCAAAAACCTATATTAGCAAAACGTATTTTTTGGGATACTAATTTCGATAATTTAGATTATGATAAAGGGTATAGATCAATAATTGAAAGAGTATTTGATAGAGGTGATATAAACGATATACGCCAAGTAAGACGATATTATGGCGACGATAAAGTAATAGAGGTACTTACAACAGCAAAGTATTTATTTGATGAAACTATACATTTTTGCGCTGGCATATTCGACATACCAAAAGAAAATTTTAGATGTTACATTTTGAAACAGTTACACCCAATACAATCAGGGTATTAAGGGAATTAATGCAAATAATTGAATTGAAAGATTTCAATTTAGTTGGTGGAACTGCACTATCCTTACAAATTGGTCATAGAAAGTCGGACGATATTGATTTATTTTTAGACAAAGACTTTGATAAAAGAATCGTAATAGATTCTTTAAAACATTTTTTTGAATCAAGATTAACGCTTTCATCTAAAGATACTAATACATTGGGTGTTTTTTGTTACATTGATGATATTAAAGTTGATATCTGCAAACATACATTTAAGCTAATTGAAAATATATTAATTGAAGATGGGATAAGGATGTGGTCAATCAAAGAAATAGCAGCTGCCAAAGTTCATGCTATTTCTAAAAGGGCAAAAAAGAAAGATTTTTGGGATATTGATGTCATTTTAGACATATTAAAAATTGAAGATATTACAGAACTTTATCAAAAAAAATACGATCCATTATTAGCTATTACCGTATCTCAAATATTATTATATTTTGAAGATGCAAATGAAAGCGAAACTCCAGAATGTTATCTAGGAAAAACTTGGGAAAAAGTTCAATCTAACATTAAGAAAAAAATAAACTACCAATTTAAATAATAATATTTTATGCACTACGGCTCATTTAACTACCCAAAACCTACAAACGAACCTGTACTAGCTTACGGCAAAGGCAGCAAAGAAAAACTGGCTTTAAAAGCAGCCATTAAAGAATTTAAAAGTAAAAAAATAGACGTGCCCATGTACATAGGGGCAGAGGAGGTTCGTACGGGAAACACTATTGCCATAAAACCACCACATGAGCATAAGCATGTGCTTGGGCAGTTTCATGTAGGCGATGCAAAGCAAGTAAAAATGGCCATAGCAGCAGCACTAAAAGCAAAAGATAAATGGGCAGCTATGACTTGGGAAAACCGAGCAAATATTTTCTTAAAAGCCGCCGATTTATTAGCCACCAAATACAGGCCTCACATTAACGCTACTACCATGCTTGGCCAAAGCAAAAATGCCATGCAGGCGGAGATAGATGCCTCTTGTGAGCTGATAGATTTTCTACGTTTTAACGTACACTTTTTAAGTGAAATTTATGCACAACAACCCATCAGCAGTCCTGGTATTTACAATCGTTTAGAGTACCGTCCGTTAGAAGGGTTTGTGTTTGCCTTATCACCATTTAACTTTACAGCAATAGGCGGCAACCTGCCTACAAGTGCCGCTATGTGTGGCAATGTGGTGGTATGGAAGTGTGCTAACACACAGGTATATAGTGCCCAAATGTTTATGCAAATTTTGCAAGAAGCTGGCTTGCCAGATGGTGTTATTAATTTGATTTATGTAGATGGCCCCACTTGTGGCGAAGTTATTTTTAACCACCCTGAGTTTGCAGGTTTGCACTTTACAGGCAGCACGGGTGTGTTTAACAGCATGTGGGAAACCATTGGTAAAAACACACCAATTTACAAAAGCTACCCTCGTATAGTTGGTGAAACTGGCGGTAAAGATTTTGTAGTGGCACACAAAAGTGCTAATGTAGATGCAGTGGTAACGGCACTTGCAAGAGGTGCATTTGAATACCAAGGCCAAAAATGTAGTGCAGCAAGCAGGGCATACATACCAAGCAATATGGCCGCCGAAGTAAAAAAGAAATTAATAGCTACCATTAAAACCATGAAAATGGGTACAGTAGAAAACTTTACCAATTTTGTAAATGCAGTGATAGATGAAAAGAGTTTTGACAAACTAGAAACCTACATTAAAAACGCCAAAAAGAAAGACAGCGGAGCTAAAATTTGGGTAGGTGGCAACTGCGATAAAAAGATTGGGTATTTTGTAGAGCCTACCGTTATTGAAGCCGCCGACCCTAAATATGTAACCATGTGTGATGAGCTTTTTGGCCCAGTACTTACCGTATATATTTATGATGAAAATAAGTATGAAGAAACCCTAAAATTGGTAGATAACACATCGGCCTATGCCCTTACTGGTGCTGTAATAGCACAAGATAGATACGCTGTAGAAACTGCTGTAAATATGCTTCGTAATAGTGCTGGTAATTTTTATATAAACGATAAGCCCACAGGTGCTGTAGTAGGCCAACAACCATTTGGTGGTGCTAGGGCAAGTGGTACAAATGATAAGGCAGGTTCTGCATTAAACTTGTACCGATGGTTAAGTGCTAGAACTATTAAAGAAACATTTGTACCGCCGGTAGACTATACCTATACATTTATGGAAGAGGCGTAATTAATACTTTTTTACACAACGAAACAACGATTACAAAGGCACAGAAAATTTTGTGCCTTTCGTTTTTTCGCCGCTAACTCTGTCTCATTGTGTGAAATTAAATGTTGGTCGTTACCATAATTTTAAAAGTAATTTTAATATGTCTAAAAAAATTATTCTTCTTTGCCTAATAATTATTCCGTTTTTTTGTAATGCACAATCTGTTTTAAAAATAGAGTATAAACGTTATTTTCTTAGTACTAAATTTAACCAATCTTCTTCAAATTTTGGAATCCCAAACCCCATGTCTTTAAGGGTACTCCTAAATGATAGCATCGGTTTTATGCATTATTTTGGAAATGGTTTAAAACCACTTAAAAATACTCAAAAACAATATGGCCAAAAAATAATCCATCATAGTACTTATTTTGATTTTATTAGTAACAGAGATTATGGTGAGTGTGATTTACCAGATTTACCAAGCAAATATTTATCAAAAAATGATTGTGACTCAACACTTAATTGGGTAATTTATACCGAACAACATAAATCTATTTTGGGTTATGAATGTACAGCTGCTTTGGCTGTAAGTGCAAATAACGACAGTACTTTGGTGTTTTATACTACCAAAATTAAATATATACATGGTTATTTATTTTATAAAGGTATACCCGGTACTATTTTAGAAGTGTTTGATCAACAACGTGGAGCAGGAATTCATTATATAGCTACAAAATTGGAAGAAATTAACCTACAATTAGTTGCCCCAACCGAAGGCGTAATTATAGAATGTGCAGCTTTTAGAGAAATGATTAAACAGCGAAACGCAAAACATGGCGGTAATAATTTTAAGGTAATAAGGCATTAATTATTTTTGTGCAATTTATTAGCTTGTAAAAACTAAAATACTGCTTGTATGCAACCTCCTTTATTGCTAATCATAATTGTTTTTACAGCACTGTTTTTTTGGGTAATTTTTTTGTACCAAAATAGTTTAAAAACCTATCCTAAACGTAATGCATTTTACAAATCTATTGTAAAAGCTACACCTTTTATACCTGTTGGGTTACAAGCTATTTTATTACTGTTTATTGTATTAGTAAAAATTTTTTCTTCCTACAATATTTATTTACAGTTATATTTTTTATTTACCCAACAAAGTAATGTTTCAACAGCTGCCATTTTTTTACCTCATCTTACTTTTGTTTTTTGTGCATACATATTGGCAATAAATTTGTACTTGGCAAAATTGCCATCCTTTATTAGCAACAAAATTGCTATATTTTTATACCGTTTTTGCATTACCATTATAGGTTTCATGGTTTTTAAGTTTATATTTTTAGGCTCCTTTTTATTATTAATTAGTAATTTTTATTTATACAATTATATCAATCATATTGGCTTAATAATATCAACGGCATTTGCATTAATTTTTTGCTGTTGTTTACTGTTTAGGTACAATGCAAATGGTTGGCGTACTTTAAAAAAATATCTTCTTTTAACTACTTTTCTGTTAGTTACTTATTTTTTTCTTAGTTTCTTTGCTTTAATCCTTTTTAATTTTATACATTAAATATGTTGCTTTTTTCCACCATTAACTTCATTTTATCTACTTAATGTTGCTATTTATCAACATTTACTAACAACAAATTTGTTGCTCTTCTCCACCATTAACTGTCATTTTAAGCCTTAATGATGCTATTTAGCAACATTATATTCAATTCACAAAAAAATACGTACATTTGTGTTGTAATTAAAGGTAATGAAACCAACAATACAGCATATTGCCAGCACCCCTGCCGATGTAGCCTTAGTGCAAAACATAGGCAACTATGTACAACAAATACGTATAAGCCAAAATAAAACCCAAGCTGAAATTGCTACCGCCGCTGGCATTAACCGATCTACCCTTGTAAAGCTAGAAGCCGGCAAAGGCGTACAACTTATAAGCCTAGTGCAAATACTAAGGGCATTAAACCAATTGCACCTGCTTACGGCATTTACTTTTGAGCAGCCCATAAGCCCTTTAGCAGCAGTAAAAATGCAATTGGCCAATAGGCAAAGGGCAAGCAAAAACACTACAAATTTGCAGCACTAAAAATGAACAACGCAGCACAAATAAAGCTATTTAACAAAACCGTAGGTGCCGTATTATTTAACGATACCAAGGGCATAGGTTTGTTTGAATTTGAGCCATCTTTTTTACAATCGGGGCTTGATGTAGCACCCCTACAAATGCCCTTAGCAAGTGGTAGGCAAAAAGTATTTTCATTTGCCGAATTAGCCAACAACCCTACGTTTAAAGGTATGCCAGGCCTACTGGCCGATGTATTGCCGGATAAATATGGCAATGCTTTAATAAACACTTGGCTGGCAAAAAACGGTAGACCATCGGGTAGTCTTAACCCTGTAGAAACACTTTGCTTTATTGGCAAAAGGGGCATGGGTGCCTTAGAATTTTTGCCCGTTAGCCCCAAAACTCCTAATACAAGTACCATTGTACAAATAGAAATGTTGGTAGAAGTTGCACAGCATATATTGGCAGATAGGCAACATTTTAATGAAACACTTGGTCCTCATTACGAAAAAGCACTTAGCGAAATTTTAAAAATAGGCACAAGCGCCGGTGGTGCAAGGGCCAAGGCAATAATAGCATATAACCCTATAACTAAAGAAGTGAAAAGTGGCCAAACTGATGTCCCTAAAGGCTTTAGCCATTGGTTAATAAAATTTGATGGGGTTGATGATGCACAGTTTGGTGCAAGTGCTGGCTATGGTAGGGTAGAAATGGCTTATCACAAAATGGCTGTTAATTGTGAAATAGAAATGATGGAGTGTAGGCTGCTTGAAGAAAACGATAGAGCACATTTTATGACACGTAGGTTTGATAGGCCAACAGAAAATACTAAGCTACATGTACAAACATTTTGTGCTATGCAACATTATGATTTTAATGATGTGGGCCTATATAGCTACGAGCAATTGTTTGAAACCATGAGAACTTTACGGCTACCATACCCACAACAAGAGCAACTATTTAGGCGAATGGTATTTAATGCCATGGCAAAAAATTGCGATGATCATACAAAAAATTTTGCTTTTGTAATGAACCAACAAGGAGAGTGGAGCTTATCGCCGGCATATGATGTGTGTTATGCATACCGCCCAGGCAGTGTATGGGTAAGCAAACAAAGCTTAACTATAAATGGAAAAAGAGATTTTTTTACTACAAATGATTTTATAGCAGTTGCCAAAAATATGAGCATAAAAAAACCGAAACAAATAATACAACAAATTACCGAAACTATACAGCAATGGCCTATGTATGCAGATGAGCAAAAAGTACCAACTCAGCTCAGAGATGCTATAAACACTACGTTGCAAGTAAAATAACTGTATAAAATTGATAAGTAAATACAAATTATTTTATTACCATTAATTAGTGGCATAATAATAAAATAATTAGAGTTTCTATAAATATACCATACTTAAAAAATTGAAACTAAAACTTCGGTTTGCCAAATACTATTTATAATATTGCAATAGCAAAAATTACGTATGCAAATTCTCCTTACAGCAGCACAGTTACAACTTATAATAAATAGGCTAGCACAACAGTTAATTGAAAATGACGAACAGTTGGATGATGTTATTTTTGTTGGCCTACAGCCAAGAGGTGTATTTGTGAGTGATAAAATAATTGAACAAATTAGATTGCTTTGTCCAACGCAAACTATACAATATGGGTTGCTTGATATTACATTTTATAGAGATGATGTACGTACAGAGATGCACTTAGCTAATAAAACCTTAATGCCATTTAATATAGATGGTAAAAAAGTTATTTTAATAGATGATGTATTGTATACCGGCCGTACCATACGGGCAGCTTTAGATGCTTTGCAAGATTTTGGAAGGCCTAAAAAAATTGAGCTTTGTGTATTAGTAAACCGTAGGTTTGACAGGCAACTACCTATACAGCCAGACTATTGTGGCAAAACTATTGATGGGCATTTTGAGCAAAAAGTAAAAGTAGATAAGGAAAAGGCTGAAGTGGTAATTTATTAGCGTAATGGTATTTGATAAGCTGCAGTATTTTAAAAACAGTTTCCTTTTATATAGTCTGCAGCAATATTTATTTTTTAGTTTTCACACTTTTACAAGTTATTTAATAAAATATTCTATTTATTATTTTACCTAAACAATCCTACTTTTGTGTATCTATCAGTCTGGTTATCGCTAGGTAGCTTTGCTACAGAGAGGAAAGTCCGGACAGCACAGAGCAATGCACTGGTTAACGGCCAGCTACATGCTACATGTAAGAAAAAGTGCCACAGAAAATAACCGTCCCTACAACAAGTTGTAGGGATAAGGGTGAAAATGTGAGGTAAGAGCTCACGGGTTTTATTGGTAACAATAAAAATGGGTAAACTTTGCATGCTGTAATGCCACATATACCGCTGGCAATGCCATTGGTAAAGGATAAACGGCTCGTTTATTGCGGTTTTAAACCACACAGCGAAGGGTAGGCAGCTAGAATATAACAGTAATGTTATATCAAGATAAATGATAACCTTGTTTATGTAAATAAGCAGTACAGAATCCGGCTTATGGCTGATAGATTATTTTTTAATTTTAAAATTTTAGATATGTCAATTGCAAAACAAATGCTTAAAGAGTTGCAACAAGAAGCAGTAGCTACTCGTAAAGTATTGGCATTAGTGCCATTAGAAAAAGGAAAATATGCACCACATGCTAAAAGTATGCCTATGCTAAATTTAGCAAGGCACATAGCTGAAATTTATGGTTGGGCTAAAGAAACTATTCAGCAAGATGAGTTAGATTTTGCAGTGATGGATTATACACCAAAGCCAATAGAAAGTACCGAAGATTTATTGGCTTTATTTGATAAATGTTTAGCAACATCTACATCAATATTAAATGAAACAACTGATGAGGAAATGGGCAAACCTTGGAGAATGAGAAATGGTGAAACAATTTACTTTACCCTACCAAAAACAGAGGTAATGCGTACTTGGGTGCTTAACCATATTGTGCATCATAGGGCTCAATTAGGTGTGTATTTACGAATGTTAGACATTGCATTACCTAGCACCTACGGCCCAACAGCAGATGAGGCATAACATTTAACCAACAAATGTTAACCAATTATACTTTTTAAATATTTTTATAATGACTTTAGGCCTTGGTAGGTTTGAATACTACCTTATACAGTTAGATGATAAATTACTTGCAGCTAGCAAAACAGATAACGCTGCAAAATATTTGTATGAGCATGATGCTAGAACCACCTGTTTTATGTTAGAAGGGTTATGTAAACTATATGCAGCATTACACAACCATAAAACTTTTACAACTTTAAAGCAACGTTTTAAAGTAATTGAAGATACACTTGGAGCAGTGGATTACTACGATAATTTTGCAAAACAATTTTTAATAAACCCAGAGGTGCCGAGTACAATACGAATGTATTTAGAAGAGCAAAAAAATGCTCACCTTATACAATTAAATATTGTATTATTAAAAAAGAAATGGATTAACCACGACCCCTTAAGAACAAAAAAAATTAGAAAAAAATTACGGTCAGTAAATTGGAAACAACCAGTAGATGAAATAAATTTATTTGAAAAACTTTACACAAAATCCATAAATGAAATAAATGAATTTTACACAAATACTGGTGATAGTTTTACCAATATTGAGTTACAAGTACATGATTTAAGAAGAAGATTAAGATGGTTAAGCATTTACCCACAAGCATTGCAAGGTGCAATGCAATTGGCTGATAATGTAGCAATAGTTGATAAAAATGTACAAAAATATTTAACAGATGCTGTTATACATTCTCCCTATAATGTGTTTCCAAAACAAGGCAATAACCCTGTAGTAATGTTGTTGAATAAAAATTATTTTTTAGCATTAAGCAATGTTATTTCATCATTGGGTAAGTTAAAAGATGATGGGCTTAAATTATTAGCTACAACAGAAGCTTTGCAAGCAACACAGTTTTTAAAAGCTGATGCTGCTTTACAAAGAGCATGCACTATTCATAGTGTACCAAATAACGAATTAGACAATATTATGATTGATGCAAAACATATTTGCGAAGATTTTTTTGCTGAAAAAAATCTTGAGAAAATATTGGGAAAAAATATGGAATAATTATTTTACAAACCACCACCTAATACCTAACCTAATATTTAGCCCCTGTGTGGGGTAATGTGGTGCAGCAAAATTATTATCAGTAAAGGCAAAGCCATTTTTAAAATTTATTGTATTTAAATTTTCTGCTCTAAAATATACAGCAAATCCTTTTATGCTAAAGTTAAAAAATGCAGCCACATCTGGCTTGTTTTTTATAGTTACTGTATCCTGTACAGCAAATTGGCCTACTAAAGGAGAGTAATTATTTGCTTTGTAGGCTGTATAGTATCTAATTTCTAAACCAGTACTTAATCTTAAATTTTTATACGGTTTACCTTCATAAGCTATACGGCTTCTTGTATACACAAATGGCAAATTTATAGGTGCAGCTTTATCAGTTTGTTGCAGCACAGCATCAGCGTAATAAAAAATATTCTTTTTTAATTTTATTTTTTTTGATGCAAATATTTGTAAAATATTTATAGGCTTATTGTATTGTGCAGTTTGGTAATAATTTGTAAAATAACTGTAGTTATTGAGTAAGTAATTATTAAAACCAAATACTATAAATGGATTAGTGGCAGTGGCGCCAAATTGAGTAATATTTTCTTTTTTAAAATTGTTATTATTTCCTAGGTTAAATTTTGATCTATTATCAAAAATAAATGATGCTGTACGATTGCTGTTATTAAAATACAACTTTACATCTCCAAACTTTTTATTGAGATACCTACCTATACTAGCTTGTGCTGTAAAATCGCCAGCGTTTAATCCATTTAAAAACAACTCACCTTTTAATAGTAGATCCCATAATTTATTTCTGGTTCGGTTTCTATACTCACCATGTAAACTAAGGTTGTAAAAGTTATCAGTTGCATTTTTTAAAGTTTGTAAACTTGCCCCTGCTAAAAAAAATTGCGATGAATTTTTTGTATCTGGAAATTGAATTAAGGAGAAATCGTTTATAATGCTTTGCCATTTTTCTCTTCTTTCAAAAGTATCAATAGGAGTTGAAAACTGTATGTTGTACCAATTTTTATACAATGCCGAGTCAGCAATGGCATCTACAAATTTATAACTGTTTGATGAAATTGTAAGACTATGCTGAAACCTAAGTTTAGGGTAAAATAAATACTCAGTAGTACTATCGTTTACGGCAATTGAATCTCTTTTACCAATATCATAACTCTGCCTTAAAAAGAAAATTGTTTCTTTATAAATGTTTCCTGTTTTTACAGAAGCCTGAAATGGATTTGGTTGATAAGGTAGTGCACCACCTAGGTTTACAGGAATACTAAATCGTTGCTTTTTGTTAGGGTCAAGCAAAAGAGAATCATTGGTAATGCCTCCATTTTCAGACGCTTTTATGGTGTTAGCAATAAAAATTAATGAGCCATTATATCGTTTACGTTTACCATGGTATGTACTAAATATTCTTGCATTATTGTGATTGGTATTTTGAGTTACAAAAAAACCTGGTGCACTTATTTGTCTATATTCAAAACCCACATTTAAATTAGGTTTTATATTTTGTGTGTGCATTGCTTGAATCATTTGCTCTTTGCCTGAAGCCAGTTGGTAACTAAGCATAGAAAATGCTCCTGTTGTTTTGTAAAATTTTGTGCCTTGCAATGTGTATTTGTAAATATCAAATGCATTAAAGCCGGCATTAAAACCAGGGTTTGTAATTGGTTTAAATATTAATGAAAATGCCGCTGAGCCATTGTTTCCTAAATTTTGATATTGTGTAGGAATAGAATAATATTTATCAAAATCATTAATTGAAGAGTCCAAGCTGTATCTTGTTGTAGAGTCTAAAAAACGGTAACTTAATGTTATTGAATCTTTCAAATCATCTCTATGTTCAAAACCAAGGGTATCTAATTTGCTATCTGTTTTTCTTTTAGTTGTATCCGATCCTCTAGTGTTATTTGCACTTCTTTTACTTTGTAAAATATCATTTAACCTACCTCCAGGTAATTGTGCTTGTAATTGGTTAGCACATAAAAATAAGAGCAATAAAAATGATATTCTTTTCATGTAAATGTAATACTCAAAAATTGTGTTGCAAAACTATAAAATGTGTGATGCAGTGATATAATTTTTATTATTTTTTTAATTAAAATGCAACAATGATTTAAAACTTGGAGTATTTAAAATTGTAATTACAAAGTTGCAATAAGCTCTTTAAAAATATGTGTAAGTTTAGGCTCGGCATCTTTTGCAGCTTGCAAAACTTCTTCGTGAGTAATGGTATTTTCTTCTTCTCTTATACCAATATCCGTTATTACACTCATTGCAAACACTGGCAATCCAACATGTACTGCTGCAATAACTTCTTGCACGGTACTCATACCAACGGCATCTCCACCTAAAATATGCAACATTTTATACTCTGCCCTAGTTTCAAACGTAGGGCCTGTAACACCCACATACACACCTTGTTTTACAACATATTTTGCAGCATCAGCAATTTCTAAAGCTTTATCAATTAGGTATTTTTTGTATGGTTCACTCATATCTGGAAAACGGGTGCCAAATGCTTCTTCGTTTTTGCCAATTAATGGGTTTATGGTAAGTTGGCTAATATGGTCAGTAATAATCATTAAATCGCCAACGGCAAAAGTTTTATTCATCCCACCAGCAGCATTACTAATAAGTAAAGTTTCAATTCCTAAATATTTCATTACCCGAATTGGAAATACTACTTCATTGGTTGTATAGCCTTCATAATAATGAAAACGACCAGCCATAGCCACTACATTTTTGCCAGATAGTTTTCCAAAAATTAATTTTCCACTATGCCCTTCTACTGTGCTTACAGGAAAATGTGGAATGTCACAGTAAGGTATTTCTTTTTCTATGCTAATTTCAGATGTAAAACTTCCTAAACCACTTCCTAACACTATACCTACAGTTGGCTTTTGGGAATAGGTTTTATTTATATATGTTACGGCTTCTTCTATTTGTTGTAGTATTTGCATTTATAACTTTTGGGTTCTATTTGTTCAAAAATACGGGCTTTATGATTGCAATAAAAATGCAAAATTGTTTTTAACAATTAATGTAAATTATTGTGATGAATTGTGATTTACAATCAAATGAAATTTGTAAAATTGGGCGATTTGATTTATGAATTTTAAAGTAATCCCTCAAAATTTGTATCAATTTGCATTAAAAAACTTTCTAAAAAACACCATTTGGTATTCAATAGCATTTGCCCAATAGGCCCAATCATGTTTGCCTGGTCTTTCAATATAATCATGAGGTATTTTTAGTGTTACCATTTTTTCGTGTGTAGCTTTGCTCATACCAATTATAAAATCTTGCAAGCCACAATCTATTATTATTGCTAGTGAATCAGTAGGGTAGTTTTCAATAATATGCAATACACTATTATCGGTGTATAAATTTTTATTTTCTTCGTATTTACCTAATCTTTTATCTACATCGTAGCCTTTAGTAATATCAGCAATATTTAAAGCACCACTCATACTGCCACAAGCCCCAAAAGTTTTTGAATGCTTAAAAGCAATAAGCAAAGCCCCGTGGCCACCCATGCTAAGCCCAGCAATGGCTCTATATTTTCTATCTTTTTTTGTACTATAATGGCTATCAATATATGTAGGTACTTCTATAGCCACATGTGTTTCAAATTTGTAATTGCTATCTATTGGACTATCTACATACCAACTATTATTAGCTCCATTTGGGCATACAACTAGGCAATTGGTATTAGTTGCATAGGTTTGTATAGCAGGCACTTTTGTAACCCAATTGCTAAAATTACCATAAGCCCCATGCAGTAAATAAACAACCGGATATTGGGTTTTCTTGTTGTAATTTTTAGGTGTAACCACCACTGCTTTTATTGCTCTGTGCATGGCATTGCTGTAAATAGAAACGGTATCAATATTGGCAAATACATTGGTGTAAATGGCTGTAATTAATACAATAAATAAAAAGATTTTTTTCATAATCAAATGTAAGTTGTTTCACACAATAAATTTTCACACGGCGAAACAACGATAACAACGTTCACAAAGGTTTTCTGTTTTCTACATATACCAATTTTCACCGCAGGAGAACATGAGTAAAAAAGAGTTTTCGCAGAGGTATTAATGACTTTGCATAATCAACTAATTAACTAAGCAACCAATCAACCAAACCCTAATAAACCAACTGCACAGTACTTTTTATAACCCCCATTACAAATACACTTTGTACATGGCCAATGTTTACAATTTGGCTCAATTTATTTACATGAAAATTGTAATAGTTATCCATATTTTCTGCAACCACTTTCAACATAAAATCAAATTCGCCACTAATACTAAAGCATTCTATCACTTCATTTAATTCATTTATAGTTTTTATAAATTCAGTACCAGCATTTTTGCTGTGTGCTTTTAATGATACATAACAAATTACCATTAAACCACGTTTTACTTTATAATGATCTAGCAGTGTTACATATTGTTTTATAGTACCATCTGCCTCCATACGTTTTATGCGTTCATGCACCGGGGTAGTGCTTAAATGTATTTTTTCAGAAATTTCCTTAACCGTTATTCTAGCATTCTGCTGCAATAAAGCCAATATGGCAAGGTCTTTTTTATCAAGCTCAGTACTTACAATAGCAATATCTTCTTTTACAGGTTTATTTAGCATAGTAATTAATAGTTTTATTCTGTTAAGGTACTATTATTTATACATTTATCCCAAATATTAGTATTTGTGTAGAAAATTATTCTTTATTATTTAATTTTGCATTTTACATAATAAATATACTTTCTATAAAATCTGTGCAAATCAGTTCAATCTGATAGCACTCTAAAACAAAAAAATGGAAACAACAACATTCACTGGTATCGATTTTAGCCTTAAAAATAAGGTTGCAGATATTACGTTAGCAGATTGGGGTCGTAAAGAAATTTATTTAGCTGAGGCTGAAATGCCAGGTTTAATGAGCCTTAGAGCTGAGTACGGTGCAAGCCAACCGCTTAAAGGTGCACGTATTGCAGGTTGCTTACACATGACTATTCAAACAGCAGTTTTAATTGAAACTTTAACTGCCCTAGGTGCAGAAGTAAAATGGAGCAGCTGTAACATTTTTAGTACCCAAGATCAAGCAGCAGCAGCTATTGCAGCTACTGGTGTTGGTGTTTTTGCTTGGAAAGGACAAACAAACCAAGAAAGTGATTGGTGTATTGAGCAAACATTGTTTTTTGGAAGCGCTGACAAGCCACTAAATATGATTTTAGATGATGGTGGCGATCTTACCAATATGGTTTTAGACAAATATCCTGAGTTAATTAGTGGCATTAAAGGCTTAAGTGAAGAAACTACTACAGGTGTACACCGTTTATATGAGCGTATGGCTGCTGGTACTTTACCAATGCCTGCTATTAATGTAAATGATAGTGTTACAAAATCTAAATTCGATAACAAATATGGTTGTCAGGAAAGTTTAGTAGATAGTATTCGTAGAGCAACTGATGTAATGATGGCCGGTAAAGTAGCTGTAGTTGGTGGTTACGGAGATGTGGGTAAAGGAAGTGCACAAAGTTTACGTGGCGCAGGTGCAAGAGTAATAGTTACAGAAATAGATCCTATTTGTGCATTACAAGCAGCTATGGATGGCTTTGAAGTAAAGAAGATGATTGACGCTGTAAAAGAAGCAGATATTATAGTTACTGCAAGTGGTTGTAGAGATTTAATTACAGAAAATCATTTCCGTAATATGAAAGATAAAGCCATTGTTTGTAACATAGGCCACTTTGATATTGAAATAGATATGGCTTGGTTAAACGATACTTATGGAGAAACAAAAAATACTATCAAGCCACAAGTAGATTTATATACTATTGAAGGTAAAGATATTATTGTATTGGCTGAAGGCCGTTTAGTAAACTTAGGTTGTGCTACTGGCCATCCAAGTTTTGTAATGAGTGCTTCATTTACAAACCAAACCCTTGCCCAAATTGAATTGTGGAACAATAGTGCTAACTACGAAAACAAAGTTTACGTGTTGCCAAAGCATTTAGATGAGAAAGTAGCTCGTTTGCATTTAGCAAAAGTAGGTGCTGTTTTAGATGAATTAACAACAGCTCAATCTAGCTATTTAGGTGTAGCAAAAGAAGGACCTTTTAAGGCAGAAATGTATAGGTACTAAGCCCCTTCAATCCCCCAAAGGGAAAGATGAAACGCTAATATTTTTAAGGTAATTTAAAATTTAGCCATCAAATTTTTTACAAAAATTTGGTGGCTTTTTTCGTGAGCTTTTGTTCCCTGATTTTTCTTCAGTGGCAGCCTGTCCCGATTTTAGTCGGGATCGCACATTTCATCTTTAACTAAGGATTAAGCTTTAATTATATTATCGATTTTCCAAATTTTAAAGTCCTCATTGTTTCGCCGTTTTCTTTGTTTCGTTGTGGGAAACAAACTAAATAACTGTCACAAACGTACCTTCTATAAAATGTTTTTATGCAAAAATATCTGAGTGTAATATTTCTTAAAAATTTAACCTGTGCATTTGTTATATTTTTATCATACACAAATATGCAGGCGCAAACGGCGAAGGACACTACAGATAAAATTGAAAAGATTTTTGCCAGGTATAAATCTCAAAACCCCGGAGCTCAATTAACAGTGAGCAAACATGGAGTAATACTCTTCTCAAAAGCTTGGGGTATGGCAAATTTGGAAAATAACATTCCTATGAGTTTGAATACTGTTACTGAAGCTGGTTCAGTTTCAAAACAATTCACTGCAGCAGCAATTTTGCTGTTAGAGGCAAAAGGCAAGCTCTCACTTGATGATGATATTAGAAAATATATTCCTGAAATGCCCAAATATAGTACTCCCATAAAAATTCGTCATTTAATGCACCATACTAGCGGCATAAGAGATTGGGGCAGCATGGCGGAACTTGCAGGTTGGCCTAGAACCACAAAAACGTACCGAAATGAAGATGCATTAGAAATAATTGTTAAACAAAAAACACTAAACAATAAACCAGGCGATGAATTTGTGTACAGTAATTCAAACTTTACTCTACAAGCAATCATTGTTGACCGGGTGAGTGGAATGTCTCTTGCTGAATTTTCCAATATAAATATATTTACACCTGCAGGCATGACACACACGGAATGGCGTAATAATTATAAAAAAATAGTACCTAATCGTGCAATAGCCTATGAGAAGAAAGCCGGTACGTATTTTACTGATATGCCAAATGAATACGTTTATGGCCACGGTGGCTTGCTTACCACCTCAGAAGATCTTTGTAAATGGGCTGATTTTTATTCATCAGCAAAAATTGGCGGCCAATCTTTATTGCAAAAACAAATTGCTACAGATAATTTTAATGATGGTAGTAAAAATGTATATGCAGCTGGACTAAGAATACTAAAAGCAAAAGGTTATGATGTGTACAGGCATAATGGTGCTACGGCCAGTTATAGGGCTTCGTTAGAATATTTTCCTGAAGTTGGGCTTTGTATTGCAGGGCTTAGTAACACATCTGAATTTGATTCGTCTTACGATGCATTTAGTCAATTAGAAGATATTTTTCTTCCTATAAAAGCCCAAGCTATAAAACCTGTTGATATAAAATTAGATACATTAAAGTTATTAAAAATAGCTGGCGCATATAGAGCAGAAAAATCTGGTGAAGGGTTAAAAATTTCTTTTGATAAAGGTAAATTGTATGGAAATAATTTTCCACTATTGGCTGTAGCCGAAAATATTTTTCGTTATGGTAGTGATGTATTGTTGTTTGATAAGCCTGTAGGTTTAAGGTTAGTAAATTCTGATAGGGATACGATTATTTATTTGCCTGCTGAAAAAGCAAACAACAATAAAACTATACTAGAGCAATATGTGGCTACTTATCATTCTGATGAAACAGATTCAGATTTGAAAGTGATTGTAGAAAACAATAAGCTACGGCTCTACCTTCATCCTTATAAATTTTATGAACTTACACCGGTTTATAAAGATGCATTTATAATTGAAGGTTTGGGTGGTACTATTTATTTTGAAGGAAAAAAGCTTGGGAAGTTTGCTGCCATGAAAGCCAGTATTTCCCGTGCCCGAAATGTTTTGTTTAAAAAAGCAAAGTAATTAAAACATCGTTTATTAAAGTTTCAATGTAAAATATTGAATAGAAAAATTATAAACTGATAAAATTATTATTTTATTTGATTAAGCATTACAAGTTCTAAATTTTGTAAAACCCAATGCAGCGATTATCTGTAAACCATACTCTACTTTTTAATGATTAAATATTTATCACTACAATTGCTTGTACTTATTATTTCAATTACGGCATCGGCTCAAAAATTCATTGAGCCTATTGTTGGCTATCAAGTTTCTCCAAAAAAATATTATGCTTTTAGTCAATTAAATGTTGGGGTACAAACGGTATTACTTAACAAAAAGAAAAAGCCATTTTTTTTAAAAATTTTGGGAAGCCTACCACTTGCAAATAAAAGTTTGGATACTGCATATACAACAAATATTACTTTGCCTGTAATGAATTTAGCCCAGAAAGTTATTAGGCCATTGGGTTTTGAAGTATCTATCGGTAAGCGTTTTATTTTGCCAATAAATAGTAAACATAATCTATTTAGTTTTAATTTAAATGCAGGAATAGTATACCAACGATTACAAGTGAAATATAATTTCGATCAAAAAAATTACATTCTTTTAAACCCCCAAAAAACAGTAAGTAGGGTTGGAGGGCTTGTAGGTTTTCAAATTGAATACATGAAAGTTCTTAAAAATGGAAGATTTTTTACTCAAATAGGAATATCAAGTTCTCCAATAAATAAAAGAGAAAAGAACCAAAATAATTTTAATTTCTTAATTCCTATAGCTTTAAACTTTGGTTACTCTATTAAAATATAACGTATGAAAAATTTTCCCATCCAGCTTATAACTCAAACTATTGTAGTATTATTTTTTCTAAGTTGCACCAAAGTTGACACTACATTTTATGAAGACAAGTATAATAACAAATTAAGCATCTTTTCAAACAAAGGTTATAATATTATGAGTTGTAAAATTGATAATGAACCTTGGCTTACTGAAGAAAGAATTTTAAAGGGAAATTTTGCACTTGGGCCATCTACTTATGAAGTATACATTAGAAAAGAAGGTTTATTTGCCGTTGGTGATTATGCAAATTTCAGCTGGCCAGGCAAGTATGCTAAAAGTGCTATTGGTTCAGATAATATTAATATGTACATTAAGTTACCACAGGCAAATTCTTTGCTGAGTTTAAATCAATTTAACAAAAAGAGAATAGCGCTTGATACTATAAACGGTTTTTTTAGGACTTTAATTGTAGGTAGTCCTTCCCAAACATATTATTCAAAAAAAACCGGTATTGTTTTTTTTGAAACATTACAAATAGATTCTTTGGGTCCGAATAATTTTAGAGGAAAAATATCGGGACTATTTGAAACTTCCGATACGATACTTAAAATTACAAAAGGTCGTTTTGATCATGAAATTGTACCTGAGATAATTAAATAATATAAATTTTAATGAATTAATAATTTAGAATTAAGCATTATTTTTTAATTTTTCAATTTAAATAAAATAGCACATCAGCTAATTGGCTAATTTTGCACTTATGACCAACCTCTCCGTAAACATAAATAAAATTGCCACTTTACGCAATGCCCGTGGTGGCAATAATCCTGATGTAATAAAAGCAGCATTAGATATTGAACGTTTTGGTGCACATGGTATTACTGTACATCCAAGACCTGATGAAAGACATATAACCTATACAGATGTAAGTGATTTAAAAAATGTTTTAACTACTGAATTTAACATAGAGGGTAACCCTACTGAGCCAAAATTTGTTGAACTTGTATTAGCAAATAAACCTACTCAAGTTACTTTGGTGCCTGATGTAATTGGCCAACTAACTAGCAACCATGGTTGGAACACCATTGAACAGCAGCAATATTTACAATACATTATTGGCATTTTTAAAAACGAAGGAATTAGAGTTTCTATTTTTGTAGATCCTTCAGAAGAAATGATAAAAGCTGCAGCTACTACAGGTACAGATAGGATTGAATTATATACAGAAAGTTATGCAAAACAGTTTGCAATTGGCAACAAGGAGTTGGCAATTGAGCCTTTTGTAGAAGCAGCAAAAATGGCACATAACTTAGGCTTAGGCATAAATGCTGGCCACGATTTAGATTTACAAAACCTACAGTATTTTGCAGCAAATGTTCCTCATTTATTAGAAGTTTCCATTGGACATGCTTTAATTAGCGATGCTCTGTATTTGGGATTAGAAAATGCTGTACAGTTGTATAAAAGACAATTGGGGTAGGAGGCGATAGATACTAGGTTGTTCTTTGTAGTTAAGTTGCTTGTGTGAAAAGAATAATTGTAATATCCTTAAACTAGGTATAAAAAACTTATTTTTATACCAATAAAAAATCAATTAATCTTACAACAATTACACCGTTTTGCACAATTATATCATGCATTGTTGCTTAAGTTATTTCTCAATAACTCCTATAAAATTATGGAATTAATTGGCTCAGCCTAAATTCCAACGCTGCACCTCTTAAGTTTTTACCAACTAAGTTACCTTGAGGATCTATTAAAAAGTTTTGTGGTATGCTCTGTATGCCAAACTGTTTAGCTACTGCGTTACCCCAAAATTGTAAGTCACTCAATTGTGTCCAATTTAATTTATCCATGGCTATTGCATCTATCCAAGCTTCTTTAGCCCTATCAAGTGAAATACCTAGCACAGTAAAATTTTTATTTTTATATTTTTCAAAAGTGTTGGCAACGTTTGGGTTTTCTGCTCGGCAGGGGCCACACCAGCTAGCCCAAAAATCTACTAATACATATTTGCCTTTAAAGGATTCTATGGATACTTGTTTACCACTCGTATCTGCCTGAGAAAAACTAGCTAAAGGTTTACCGTAACCAGCTGCTTTATTTAACTCTATTTGTTGTGCAATGTAGCCAGCTAAAGCTGATTTTTTTACCGTAGGATCCAATAAATTGTACATGGATTCTAATTTTTGATAATCTCCAGTTATTTGGTTTTGTCTAAAAATAGCCAATGGAGTTATGAAAGATGTTGGATTTGTTTTTACAAAATTTTCTAAAGCGTTTGCAGCCTCCGTCATAAAACTAATTTCAAATCTACCTTTACCAGCCAATAAATCGTTATAAGGTTTTGTAGCATTTAAAAAGTTTTCAAAATCTTTGTGAGAGGCTGATCCTGCTATGTTTGCCTCTTGCATGGTAGCTTTAGTAGCTTTAATATTTACCACATTATTATCTAAAAAAACAGTTATGAATGGTGGCTCACCGTTTATACCAATCAGTTTAAAATCTGGCGAACCTGTAGAGCCTTTAAAAGAAAATTTACCATTTTTTATTGTAGTAGTATTTTCTAAAACTCCAGTATTACCATTAAGCATTTTAATAATAGCACCATTTTCTGCATCTGTAATAACACCATTTACTACAAAACCATTTTTATTGGCTTGTTGTATAGTGCTGCTAGTTTCTTTTTTTATAGCTCTTTTTTTTACTGCTTTTTTTACAGGCTTTGTAGGAGCTTTTTTTACAATAGCCGTTTTTTTAACAACCACAGGGGTTTTGGCAACTTGGGCTGTAGTAAATAAAGGCAAGAAGAAAAGGGCTATAATTAAATATTTTATCATAATAAAAGATTGAAACTGCAATTTAAATTTCTTGGGTTAATTAAAATGTTTTGGTAAGGTTAAATTATGCGTTGCCTTTTATGTTAGAAACAAATTTTTGCACAGTTTCTGATATATGTATACTGTTAGATAATGCTTGTATAAAAGCACTACCTATTATTGCTCCTGCAGCATATTTGCAAGCATTAGTAAATGTGCTGTGGCTATTAATGCCAAAACCAATTAGGGTATTGTTTTTTAACGATAGGTTGCTAATTTTTTCAAAATACTGTTGTTGAGAATTTTCATTTAAGCTACTACCCGTAGTGCTGTTTGAAGATACAGCATATAAAAAACCAGTGGTTACTGCATCAGCCTTTTTAATTCTTTCCAAGGAAGTTTCTGGTGTTATTAAAAAAATAAATGATAGTAGGTTTTTTGTAAAATATGGAGCATACATAGTTTCATATTCATACATAGGTAAATCAGGTATGATAATACCAGCTACACCAGCATTAGCAGCATCTGTGCAAAACTTTTCAATACCATACTGTAAAACAGGGTTTAAATAACCCATTAAAACAATTGGAATAGTACAGGTATTTTTTATAGAATGTAATTGCTCTAGTAAAATTGAAATTGTCATTCCATTTTCTATAGCAATCATATTGCTTTGTTGTATTACTGGGCCATCTGCTATTGGGTCACTATAAGGCATACCAACTTCAACAATATCTACACCGCTGGCTTGCAATGCTTCTATAACAGATGTGGTACTTTGTAAATTAGGGTAACCAGCAGTACAATATATGTTTAGTATATTTTTATTTTTTGTAGCAAACAGGGAGGTTAATTTATTATTCATCAAAATATTTTTATACAAAAAGTAAATTAATTTTTAAAAAATTTGTATTTTTTAAAACAAAAATGCTCAGTTTATCATTTAGAAAAAACTATAATGTGCCCACTTTCATTCTATCTGTTTTCATATAGGTATCTAAATCTTTATCGCCACGGCCACTTAAATTTATTACAACCACATCATTTTTTTTAAATTCAATTTTATCTAACACAGCAAAAGCATGTGCAGTTTCAAGTGCAGGTATTATACCTTCAGTTTTTGATAAGTGAAAAGCTGCATCCAAAGCTTCCTCATCAGTTATACTTAAAAACTTTGCTCTTTTTGTTGCAAATAAATTAGCATGCATGGGGCCAATACCTGGGTAATCAAGCCCAGCTGAAATACTATGAGGCTCTACTACTTGCCCATCAGCTGTTTGCATTAATAAACTTTTGCTGCCATGCAAAATTCCTGTTGTTCCTTTTGCAGTTGTAGCAGCAGTCATTCCAGTATTTACACCACAGCCTGCGGCTTCTACAGCAATAATTTCTACCTTTTTATTTTCTAAAAAATGATAAAATGCACCAGCTGCATTGCTACCACCGCCTACGCAAGCTATTACATGCGTAGGTAAACTGTTTCCTGTTTGTATTAATAATTGTTTTTTAATTTCCTTACTTATTACACTTTGAAACCTGGCAACCATATCAGGGTAGGGGTGTGGCCCTACCACACTACCAATTATATAATGGGTATTAATAGGGTTGTTTATCCAATCTCTTATAGCTTCATTGGTAGCATCTTTTAAAGTTTTGCTACCACTAGTTGCTGCTACTACTTTTGCACCTAACATTTTCATACGTGCCACATTTGGGGCTTGCCGCTCAATATCTTTTTGGCCCATGTATACAATACACTCCAGCCCTTTTAAAGCACATACAGTTGCAGTAGCTACACCATGTTGGCCAGCACCAGTTTCTGCAATTATTCTTGTTTTGCCTAATGCAATTGCTACCAATACTTGGCCAATTGTATTATTTACTTTATGTGCACCTGTGTGGCACAAATCTTCTCTTTTTAAATAAATATTGGTATTGTATTGCTTACTCAAATTTTGAGCAAAATAGAGTGGGGTAGGTCTTCCTGCAAAATCTTTTAAAAGACTATTAAATTCAGTTTTAAATTTTTTTGTAGCTGTTATTTTTTTATATTGATGTTTAAGTTCATCAATATTTGCATGTAACATTTCAGGTATAAATGCACCACCAAACTCACCATAATACCCATGTTTATTTGGTTTGGAAAATATTTTACTGTTC
>JANMAV010000251.1:0-5631 GCA_031360055.1 Ferruginibacter sp. | reverse complement strand
AACGGTTGTTAGTGTTTTTGTATTCTTAAAGTTTTACAAATAAACCAATTTTTTTCGGTTTGTGTTACGCTCTGTTGTACGCTTACATACGATATATCTAGAAGTTGATACTTTAAATTATACACCAAGCCAGTTATGGATGTAATTATGTAATTAAATATGATTTACAATCGCCTAAATATCAATTACTTATATTGATTAGTACAGTTCATTTTGTTGTATTTTAAACAACTTAATTCTGATTGTTATGCTGTTACTTTTTGCTTAGTTATACGCCTACCTTTAAAAAATAAGTATAAGTTAAAAAACAGCATCACCCCTAAGTAAATTGCAAAGCCGCCAATTTTAGCACTTAGCACTTCCATTAAATTTCTTGTATTGGTTATTTGATAGCTAATTTCCATAATGCATAATGCAAAACCTAGGTTTAATAAATAAAAGCCGGTTTCAAAAAGGGTAGTGGTGGCGTATGCTATTTCTGTTTTGCCACTAAAAATATCTAACATAAAAATTTTACCATTTTTAAATAATGTTTTTGCAACATACCAAGTAAGTAATATTATTAATGGTAAATAAATTACGTAGGCAATAAAATTAAAATCTTGTTTCATAATTGGTTGGTTTTATGGTGATGTAAATTGTGTTTTTTACTGAGTATGTACAAAACTAGCATATTAAAAAAATGCAATATTGCTAAGCCAATAAGTATTTTAGAAACCATGTTAGTTACGCTAGCTACTAGGCTAGCGTAGGTGTAAACAGTTCTCCAAAAGCTTAGCATTATGGTAGCATAGCCTAGGTTTACAAGGTAATACCCAGCTAATAATGTTTTATTTATAAATGTGGCTAGAGCTGTGTTTCCTTTTAATAAAGTAATGATGAAATAGCTACCATTTTTATAAAATACATGGCCAACTTGTACTGTAATAAGGTAGGTAATAGTGAGGTAAATTATGTATGCAATTATATTCATGTTGCTTACTTATTTATGCTGTAAAGCTAACCTTTATTTTCTATATTTTCAATAATTATTGAAAATAAAATAAATTTATTTTTATTATTCCCTTTCTAATCTTTTGTGAGTATACTTCCATAAAAGTTTTTGCTCTACATTTTATGCTTGTAAATAGCAGAACATAATTGCCAAACGGTTTTCGTATTTTTGCAGTTAACTCATATAATACTTGTGGAACGTTCAAACTTTGTAGACCAAATAAATATTTTTTGCCGTAGCGGACATGGTGGTGCTGGTAGCAGACATTTTTTACGCAATAAACTTACTGCAGAAGGTGGCCCTGATGGTGGTGATGGTGGCAGAGGAGCACACATTATATTAAAAGGCAATTCACAGTTATGGACGTTACTACATTTACGATATTTTAAAAACGTGTTGGCAGATGATGGTGGTAATGGAGAAGCTGGCCAACGTAGCGGTAAAGCTGGTAAAGATATTATTATTGAAGTGCCATTAGGTACAATTGCAAGAGATACAGAAACAGGAGAAAAGGTTGCTGAAATACTGCATGATGGGGAAGAAGTAATTTTATTGAAAGGTGGTAGAGGAGGCCTAGGGAATCAACATTTTAAAACAGCTACCAACCAAGCACCAGAGTATGCACAACCTGGCGAAGATGGGCTAGAAGGTGGCCGTACGTTAGAGCTTAAAGTGTTGGCCGATGTTGGTTTAGTTGGTTTTCCCAATGCAGGCAAATCAACTTTATTATCAGTAATTACAGCCGCTAAACCAAAAATAGCTGACTATGCTTTTACTACCCTTGTACCACAATTGGGTATGGTAGAGTATAGAGAAGGTAAGAGTTTTTGTATAGCCGATTTGCCGGGCATTATTGAAGGTGCTGCCGAAGGCAAAGGGCTAGGCCATAGGTTTTTACGCCATATAGAGCGTAACTCCATCTTACTTTTTGTAATACCAGCCGATAGTGCTGATCATAAAAAGGAATTTGACATTTTAAGAAATGAATTACAAGAGTATAATCCTGAAATGCTACAAAAGGATTTTGTAATAGCAATAAGTAAGTGTGATATGTTGGATGATGAGCTAAAGCAAGCCATTAAAGCTGAACTGCCACAAAATATTCCTTCTATTTTTATATCATCTCTCACCAATGTAAACTTGGTGGAGTTGAAGGATATGTTGTGGAAATCATTAAACGAAACCATAGCAAATAAAATTTAACGTGGAGTTTATTTATAAGCCTACAAATACTTTAACCCAACCAAATATTTTACTGCATCTTGTAAAATGGTATCTTCTTGCGTTGTAATACCACCTGCTTTTGTAGATAGGCTATGACTTTTATTATCTTTAAAGGTTACGAAACTATTTTTTTGGGCAGCAAAATGTTGTAGTTTAATTTCGGCAACGGAGCTTTTATTGGGTAGTTTAATAACATATTTATCCATTAAAATAGCCCCTTTATCAATGTAATCTGTGGTAGTAATAGTACCTATTGTTTTACCATCCTGCATTATGGTTTTACCTTTAATTTCTATTTCCCCATCGGTGTTTCTTTCTACCAAAGTAAGGCTGTTAGTACCGTTACCACTGTTTGTAGTATTGCTTTCATCATCCTCACTAACAGCATATTTTGCTAAAAAACTATTTTTGCCTTGTTGGCTTATGGCATTACCAACTATAACTTTATTGTTATAAAATAGCTTTAATAGAGAATTTCGGCTGCTTGCTCCTATTTTGGTTACCGCTAATTTTGCTTTTTGACCACTTGGTAAAAAAACTATTTCAAAAAATTCAATAGATTCTGATGCCGGTATAAAAATTAATTCGTTGTTGTCAAGGCTTAAAAAACTTAGCTCGTTAGCCAAATTACCGCCTTTTGTTTTGCAAAAAGCACTATCGTTTACATAAGCAATATTATCATTTACTTTTATTTTTTGGGATAGTAAGCTGCAAATAAAACTGCATATAGTTATTATCAAAAGGCATAATTTTTTCATACATATTAATTTTTAATATTGTAAGGTAGCATTTATTGTAAAATAGTAACTATTCAGCCACAAATTTAATAGGCAATATCAATAAAATGGGCATGTAAAACCTTGTGAGAGCCGTAGGCTCGGTACATTTTGTAACTATGGGTTTTAACACATTGAACACAGTAATACAAAAACGTTGAGAGCCGTAGGCTCGGCTAATATTTTTTTACAGTGTGTAATATGTGCCGTGCCTACGGCACTGGATAGACGGGGTGCTTATTGCAACGGGTTAAAACCCGTTGTTACTATATTAAACTGAGCCTACGGCTCTATAACAATGCACAACACATAATTTATTTATGCAGTATAAAGAGGTATTGTATAGCTAAAAAGTACTATTTAATTAGACTGAATAGTTACGTAAAATACTTATACTTTACTATGTAATTAGTATTACAGTAGCTTACTGTTGCATTTGCAACAGTTGCATAACCGCAGCAATATCATTACATTTGTTGTCACAAAAATTGCCAAATGCATCAAACCACCATTGCCGGAATAGGTATGTATGTACCTAAACAAGTTGTAACCAATAACGATTTAAAAGAATATATTGATACAAGTGATGAGTGGATACAAGAACGTACAGGCATAAAAGAAAGACGATTTGCCCATCGAACAGAAGAAACTACTACCACCATGGGTGTAAAAGCCGCTGAAATTGCGTTAGAAAGAGCTGGCATAACTGCACAAGATGTTGACTTTATAATTTTTGCAACCCTAAGCCCCGATTATTATTTCCCCGGTTGTGGGGTGCTGCTGCAACGTGCTATGAAAATGAATGAAATTGGAGCATTAGATATTCGTAACCAATGTAGTGGTTTTGTGTATGCCCTATCAATTGCTGATCAATTTATAAAAACTGGTATGTATAAAAACATACTATTGGTAGCTAGCGAAAAGCATAGTTTTGGGTTAGACTTTAGTACCCGTGGTAGAAACATATCAGTAATATTTGGAGATGGTGCTGGAGCAGTAGTTTTACAACCCACTACAGAGCAAGGTATACTAAGTACACATTTACATAGCGATGGAGAAAGTGCAGAAATATTGAGCATGCCAAACCCCGGTACCCATGCCAATTATTGGGTTAAAAATGGTAAAGATTTAGCAAGTTTTGATGATGCTCAAAGAGGAGAAATGTTTATGAGCCATGCCATGATAGATAATGCACAAAACTTCCCGAATATGGATGGGCCGGCGGTGTTTAAGAAGGCTATTGTAAAATTTCCAGAGGTTATTATGGAGGCATTACAAAAAAATAATTTACAAACAACGGATATTAATTTACTTATACCCCACCAAGCAAACTTACGTATAGCACAATTTGTACAACAAAAGTTGGGCTTAAGCGATGATCAGGTTTTTAATAATATTGAAAAATATGGCAATACCACTGCAGCATCTATACCCATTGCATTGTGTGAAGCTTGGGAAGCTGGCAAAATTAAAAAAGGAGATTTAGTTTGTTTAGCAGCCTTTGGTAGTGGGTTTACTTGGGGTAGTGCATTGGTAAGATGGTAGAGGCATTCTATTTATTATTGTTGTGAAGATGATTATACATGTGTTTTATGCAGACATGTTACTGTAATAGAAAAGCATAATTTCTTACCAAGCCAGATAGGTGTACTTACACTTTACTTATTATAATGATATACAAAACTTCTTTAGACAGAACAGCAAAAGTAATTACAGGTATAGTTACCATTTTATTTGCAGTTGTAATTATTGCTCAATTTTTAGTTATAAAAAATGGCGAAATAAAGGTTTCTGTATTCATAATTATATTATTATCACTAATTTATTTTGGAACTTTTTTATATAGACCCATTAGCTATATATTATCAGAAGTTGAACTAATTATTCATAGATCAATTGGAGATATAAAAATTAATAGAACAGAAATTAAAACTATTGAACAACTTGACAATACAAAATTAAAATGGTCTGTAAGAGTATTTGGAGTAGGTGGGCTTTTTGGATATTGGGGCAAGTTTAGTAATTCAAAAATTGGTAGTATGACATGGTATGCCACAAGAAGAAACAAAGCCGTATTAATTACTACTTTTACGAACAAAAAAATTATTTTAACTCCAAACGAACCAGAAAAATTTATAGCCAATTATAACAGGCAGGTTTTGTAAAACAGCAACTATATTAACCTTTATATTTAATTGATTTATTTACTCAGAAATTTAAACATAATGTTACATCTGTAGCTCTTATTTGCGGTTATGGTTTAGATGGTTTGGCTTGGTCTGGCACATTTGTGCATCTTATTAGTTCTATTTGCTTAGTAACTGGGGTGGGGCTGATTTTAATAGGAGGCAATTATTCTAACATCTGCTTTACTTACCAACAAATAATATTACTGTATGAGCCATTAATTTTTAGTTTCAAAATTAGAAGGGGCATTAAAACCATTTTAACTATACTACCTCTGTAGTGAAATAAAATCGTACACTGTAATTCAATCCTTACTTTCAATCCAAGTTTTATAAACCTCGGCTTGTTTAATCTTCACTGCAGGCTCAGCTTGCAATGGCTCACATGCTTTTAAGCTGTGTTGCATTTGGGCTGGCAATTGTTGGTATAGAGCTGTGCCTTCTGTTTTCC
>JANMAV010000198.1:0-24782 GCA_031360055.1 Ferruginibacter sp. | reverse complement strand
AAATAATTCCAAATTCATCTACAACAAAGTCTTTGAATGTTAACCGAAACCAATTATGTTTCTAATGTAACGGAACTCCTATCAGTTGTTGTTCTCACCAACCCATAAATATTTTCTCAAATTTAATTTATTAGTCATGTTGCCATAGGCATTTAACTAAAGTAATTTAATAATCATTAAATACATATAAAATATTTATAGCTAAAAACATATCAATAAATAATTTACTAGTATTTTAAAATATCTTTGCACCAAACTGAAATAATAGGAATGCAGCAAAAATTTAATGAAAACAAACAACATACACTTGCCAGCGTTGCAACTATTACTGGTACAGGCTTACATACAGGGGTATTAGCAACAATGACACTACACCCAGCAGCAACTAACTTTGGTTATCAATTTCAACGGTCTGATTTAAAAGATTCCTTACCCATAAAAGCAGATTGCGATTTAGTTACGGATACCAGCAGAGGTACAACACTTGAAAAAGGAGAGGTAAAAATTAGCACAGTTGAGCATATTTTGGCAGCATTGGTAGGTACAGGTATTGATAATTGTTTAATAGAAGTTAATGGCCCTGAAATTCCCATTGCAGATGGCAGCAGCCAGCCTTTTACCGAAATTATAACTGCTGCAGGTATTGAAGAGCAAGAAGCTGCAAAAATTTGGTATAGTTTAAATGAGCCTATTACTTTTTTTGACGATGAAAAGAAGGCTGAATTTACGGCTGTGCCGGCTAGTAATTATAGAGTTACCACGTTGATTGATTTTGATAGCAGAGTATTGGGTACACAGCATGCTGATTTAAAACACATAAAAGATTTTAATACAGAAATAGCTCCTTGCCGTACATTTTGTTTTTTGCATGAGCTTGAAGCTTTACTAGATCATAACCTAATAAAAGGTGGCGATATAAACAATGCAATAGTAGTGGTAGATAAGCCAGTTACTAAAGAGGCTATGGCTAGGCTAGCAAAAGCTTTTAATAAAGAAAATATTGATGTACAAAAAGAAGGCTATTTAAACAATTTAGAGCTAAGGTTTAATAATGAACCTGCAAGGCATAAATTGCTTGATGTTATTGGAGATTTGGCACTTAGTGGCTACCCAATAAAAGCACACATTATGGCTAATCGCCCTGGCCATAGTAGCAACGTAGCTTTAGCAAAAATGTTAAAACAGCATTTTAAAAAGGCAAGCAAAGCAGTAAATGTTCCTCAGTACGATACATCTGCACCGCCACTGTTTACATTAGAAGAAATTGAAAAAATATTACCACATCGGTACCCTTTTTTATTGGTTGATAAAATTATTAGTCTAAGCGAAAAAGAGGTAGTGGGTATAAAAAATGTAACGTTCAATGAGTTTTTCTTTCAAGGTCATTTTCCAGGTAACCCAGTAATGCCTGGCGTTTTGCAAGTAGAAGCATTGGCACAAACCGGAGGTATTTTATGCATAAAATCAATGCCCGAAGGCCAATACGATACCTATTTTGTAAAGGTAGATAACTGTAAGTTTAAAGTAAAAGTAGTACCAGGCGATACCATGATTTTAAAAATGGAACTAATGGAACCAATAAGAAGAGGAATGTGTATTATGAAAGGCAGCGTTTATGTAGGAAATAAACTCTGTACAGAAGGAGAATTTACAGCACAAGTGGTTAGAAGGAATTAGCTAATTAGCTAATTAGCTAATGTGATAATGAAATACAAGCTCTAAAAAAGTATAAACTTTTATCAATCACTAGAGGTTATAAACCCAATATCTATAGAGTTAATATACTATCAAAATAATAAAAATCTATAAACTTAGAAAATTAGCACATTAGCTAATTAGCACATTTCAACACCATGATACACCCACACACATACATACACCCAAATGCTAAATTAGCTACCAATGTAAAAGTAGATCCCTTTAGTGTAATACACCCCAATGTAGAAATTGGAGAAGGCACATGGATAGGTAGCAATGTAACCATTATGGATGGTGCTCGTATTGGTAGTAATTGTAGAATTTTCCCCGGTGCAGTAATTTCTGCCATACCACAAGATCTTAAATATAGTGGAGAGGATACCACTGTAGAAATTGGTGATAATACCACCATTAGAGAATTTGTAACTATAAACAGAGGTAGCAAAGCCACATGGACAACCAAGGTGGGTAACAATTGTTTAATAATGGCATATTGCCACATTGCACATGATTGTGTAGTTGGTAACAATTGTATAATGAGTAATAATACACAACTTGCCGGGCATGTAGAGCTTGGAGATTTTAGTATTTTAGGAGGCATGTGTGCAGTGCATCAATTTGTAAAAGTTGGGCAGCATGTAATTATTAGTGGAGGTTCTTTAATTAGAAAAGATGTGCCACCATTTATAAAAGCTGGGCATGAGCCTATTAGCTATGCAGGTGTAAACTCAGTAGGGTTAAAACGAAGAGGTTTTTCATTAGATAGTATAAACGAAATTTTAAACATATACCGTATCATATATAATAAAGGGCTTAATACCACCCAAGCACTTAATTTTATAGAAGAGGAAGTGCCAGCTACAAATGAGAGAGATGAAATTGTAACCTTTATTAGAGATAGTGGTAGAGGCATAATTAAACGCCACGTAAAAGGTGGTAATAATGATGATTAATAAGCTTAATAACAAAGTTGAAACACATCAAAATTTTGATCAACTTAATTAGCGTTTACCTAAAATTTTATCTATTAATTATCTGTAAACAAATAACCTTTTAAACAATTGCAGCCATAAATATTACGCTTCAAAATACGGGCAAACGCTATAACCGAGAGTGGATTTTTAGAAAATTTTCATATCAATTTTTACAAGGTCAGTCTTATGCAATTACAGGTAGCAATGGCTCAGGCAAAAGTACTTTATTGCAAATAATAGCAGGTGCCACCTTGCATACTGAGGGTAATGTAGCGTACGAAGCTATTGATAATAAGCAGTATCCAAAAAGCAGTATTAATTTGCCAACTGCACAGCACCAACTGTTAACTGATAAAGCATACCAACATATATCTATTGCTGCTCCTTATTTAGATGTAATTGAAGAATTAACCACTACAGAATTTTTGCAATTTCACCAATCTTTTAAACCACTTACACAACCAATACCACAAATATTATCAGCAGTAGGTTTACACTCAGCAGCTAATAAACAAATACGATATTTTAGTAGTGGTATGAAACAACGCTTAAAACTTGCCCAAGCTTTTTTTAGTAACACAACTGTTTTACTGTTAGATGAGCCTACAACAAACCTTGATGCTGATGGCATAGAAATTTACAATAACCTTTGGCAACTATATACCTTAAACAAGCTAGTAATAGTAAGCAGTAATGATGCAGCTGAATATAAAAATTGTAAAGAAGTAATAAAAATTGGCGATTTTAAGTTAGATCAACTATAACTTTTTATGCAAAAATTTTAAATCGAAAAAGCAATTTTCTCCCAACCAATTATCTAGCAAACTAAGTAACTATTAAACCAACCAACAAACTTCTATTTTAATCAGCAAACTCTACTAAAACTACTTTATTTTTGCCCCAAATTAAAACTACAAACATGAGCAAAGGCCCAGTATCAAACTTTATTGAGCATCATTACAGGCATTTTAATGCAGCCGCTTTAATGGATGCTGCCAAAGGTTATGTAACACATTTAAATGAAGGTGGAAAAATGATGATAACACTTGCAGGTGCAATGAGTACTGCAGAGCTTGGGCTAAGCCTGGCCGAAATGATTAGGCAAGATAAAGTAGCTATTATAAGTTGTACAGGTGCAAATTTAGAAGAAGATGTAATGAATTTAGTTGCACACTCTCACTATAAAAGGGTGCCAAATTA
Source organism: Ferruginibacter sp. (assembly GCA_031360055.1). Lineage (GTDB taxonomy): Bacteria > Bacteroidota > Bacteroidia > Chitinophagales > Chitinophagaceae > Ferruginibacter. The sequence continues at coordinate 20,910 of JANMAV010000198.1, read as the reverse complement.
TAGAGATTTGAGCCCACAAGATGAATGGGATTTATTAGAAAATCATTACAACAGAGTTACAGATACTTGCATACCTGAAGAGGAAGCTTTTAGGCGGTTACAACAACACATTCATAAAATTTGGAAAGATGCTGATGATGCAGGAGAAAGGTTTTTTCCACATGAGTACATGTACAAAATGTTGTTAAGTGGTGTGTTAGAGCAATACTACGAAATAGATCCTAAAAATAGCTGGATGCTTGCAGCTGCTGAAAAAAATATTCCTATTGTAGTACCCGGTTGGGAAGATAGTACCATGGGAAATATTTTTGCATCATACATTATAAAAAACGAACTTAAGGCCTCTACCATGAAAAGCGGTATTGAGTACATGGTTTGGCTGGCAGATTGGTATCGTAACAATAGCACCGGCAAAGGCGTTGGCTTTTTTCAAATTGGTGGCGGTATAGCTGGCGATTTTCCTATTTGTGTAGTACCAATGATGTACCAAGATCTTGAATGGCACGATGTACCATTTTGGAACTATTTCTGCCAAATATCTGACTCTACAACATCGTACGGATCATACAGTGGAGCAGTGCCAAACGAAAAAATTACTTGGGGTAAATTAGATATTAATACTCCAAAATTTATTGTAGAAAGTGATGCAACAATTGTAGCCCCATTGATGTTTGCATGGATATTGGGTTGGTAGTTTTTAACTTCAATAAAGGCTGCTTAAATTTATTAACAACAAAAAATAAAAGAAGACAACTTTTTAAAAGATGTCTTCTTTTATTATGGCTCAAGCAATCTACACATAAATCAAAATTGTTGTATTTTTATATATAATAAATTAAAATGTTAGTATGAAAATTCTCTTTGTTATAGTTACATTTTTTTCATTATCAGCAAAAGCACAAAATGAGCTCAGTTTTAATAAACGTTATGTAGAAAGTGAAGATAAATGGGTAGCATTTCAGCAAAGTAAAGATAGCAGCTACCTATACGGTTTTATTTATATTGATGCACAAGCAGGCTTAACTTTTAATTACGAAGGCACATTTACAATTAATAAAAACGGCCAGTTCATTTCAAAAAAGAATACATCTGCTAGTATAAAAAGTCGCCTACAACCCAATAAAAATTTAGTTGCTTTAATACCAAATACTAAATTTGAAGAGCTTGAAATAAAACAAACCCCGGATTGGTTACAGTTTTATAAAACCGATACAGCAAGTATTGAGAGGCTTTACAGATGGGGTTTTATTTATAATGGTTACGAAGAATGTGCCAAAGCACTTACTTATTTAGAAAGGGCACAAAAAATTAACCCTTTGTTTAAAGGGTTAGCGGTTGAGTTAGCATTTTCATACAATTGTTTAAGCCAATATAATAAAGCAATTGATGTGTTGCAAACAGCATTAATAAGTACACCCAATGATGCCTATACAAATAAAGAGTTGGTTTTTGCACAAGTAAAGTCAGGCCAACTTAGCCAGGCGGAAATAAGCTACAAAAATGCTGTGGCAATATGTACAAATAAAGGGTATAATGCAGAAATGTGTTATAATATACTACATCAATATTTTGAAAAAAAAGATAAAATTAATTTTAATATTTGGCTTGCAGAAATAAAAAAATGGGAATTAAATGATGCAGCAATAACCACCAATGTAAAAATAATGGAGGCGCAAATAGAAAAATAAACTTAATCAATAATAAGTAGCATTTACGTAAAAGCCCCAATTATATTTACCATAATTAGGGCTTTTTATTTAATTAAAAATGAGTGCATTTAACCAACTCGAGCAGTAATTTTAATTAATTATTTAACATCAGCGGCATTACAAGCATTAGTAAATCCTCATTATCTTCCTGCTCACTAGGTTTAATAATTCCTGCTTTTGTTGCAGTACTTAGTTCCATATTTATTTCAGCTGTATCAGCACCGTTTAGCATTTCAATTAAAAATTTTGCGTTAAAAGCTATTTGTAAATCTTCTCCATCATAGCTGCAATTCATACGCTCATTACCTTCATTACTAAAATCAACATCTTGGCTTGCCAATTGTAATTCATTACCGCTAATACTTAACGCTACTTGGTTGGTACTTTTATTACTAAATACACTTACTCTACGCAAAGCATTTTGAAAATCGCCTCTGTTTACATTCATTTTATAAGGGTTATCAGTAGGTATTACAACCTTATAATCAGGAAAACGGGCATCAATTAACCTACACACTAATTCAGTACCACCATGTTTTACAAATAAATGATTGCTGTTGTATGATATGGTAAGCTCATCATCATTATCTGGCAGTGCTGATTTTAATAAATTTAAAGGCTTACGAGGCACAATAAAAGTATCTTTTTGTGGGCAGCTTACATCTGTACGGGTATATTTAACCAAGCGGTGTGCATCAGTAGCTACAAAGCTTATTGCTTTGTTTGATAATTCAAAAAATACGCCTGTCATAGCAGGGCGTAAATCATCATTACTTACTGCAAATATAGTTTTGTTTATAGCAGTAACTAAAGCTGCACTAGTCATTTTAAATTCACTAGCATCATCTGCCGCAGGCTCCTTTGGAAAATTATCTGGGTTTTCTCCCATCACTTTGTACTTTCCATTATCGCTAGTAATTTCTATTGCATAATTAGCATCTACATTAAAAGTTAACGGTTGCTCTGATATATTTTTTAAAGAATCTAATAAAATTTTTGCTGGTATACATACTCTGCCTTTTTCCTTTGCCTCTATATCTAAATGTATTTTCATTACCGTTTCTAAATCAGTTGCTGTTACGGTAAGTTTGTTTACTTCTATTTCAAACAAAAAATCTTCTAATATGGGTAGTACGGTGCTGCTGTTTATTACACCACTAATTTGTTGCAATTGTTTCAGCAAGGCTGATGACGATACTATAAACTTCATGTATATGTTTTTTTAATAGTGCCAAAGATAAAAGAATGCAATGTTGCTACCAAGATATATATTTACCATTTACCCACTTATTATGTAATATTACCCACTATTATGGCTATATACATAAAAAATATAGGTACAGAAAAAGCACAAACTAAAATTAAACATTTTTGTAGTTATCAAGAGCGTAGCCATGCCGAAGTAAAACAAAAATTGTATGGCTTTGGCTTATATAAAAATGAAGTAGATGAACTTGTAAGTACGCTTATTGAAGAAAACTATTTAAACGAAGAGCGGTTTGCCATAGCCTTTGCTGGCGGTAAATTTAGAGTAAAACAATGGGGCAAAATAAAAATTAGTTATGAGCTACAACAAAAAAAAGTAAGTAGTTATTGTATTAAAAAAGCCTTGGCATCTATACCTCAACAAGATTATTTAGATACTTGCAAAAAACTAGCTGCTCAAAAATTATTACAATTAAAAGATGAGCAAAATAAGTTTGTAAAAAAATCTAAACTGCAAAACTATTTGGTAAGCAAAGGGTATGAGTTTGATATTGTTGGTAAGCTTGTAAATGAGTTGTAAATTTGCTTGTTTAACAACAGATGGGCAAAATAATCAACTATTAAACTAATTAACTAATAAACCCTTTAAACAATATTCAACCCTCCAACTTCCAACAATGGCAGACGATTTACACATAGCCCAAGGCACAATTGTAGAGCAGTACCAGCAATTAATACCTCAAATAGAAGGGTTATTATTTGGCGAAACCGATATTGTAGCAAACATGGCAAACATTGCCGCTGCTTTAAAAGAACAATTTGGCTGGTTATGGATTGGTTTTTACGTTGTAAAAAATAATGAGTTAGTGCTTGGTCCATTTCAGGGGCCAGTGGCTTGTACCCGTATAAAAAAAGGTAGGGGAGTATGTGGCACAGCTTGGGCAAATGCTGAAACTTTGATTGTTGAAGATGTTGAAAATTTTGCTGGCCACATAGCTTGTAGCAGTTTATCAAAATCTGAAATTGTGGTGCCTATAATACAAAATAATGAAGTGGTAGCAGTGTTAGATGCTGATAGTATGGCTTTAGCAACCTACTCTATAATTGATAAACAATATTTAGAAAGGATAGTAGCTCTATTAACTTTTTAAAGCAAGGCTGTATCATCTTTATACCCCCACAAATATTTACAGGCATAAGAACGATAAGGCTTCCATTGTTGTGAAATTTGAAGCAGTGTTTCCCTTAAAATTTTTTTATTTGTAGTGGGTAGCTTATAGGTTTTTATGATGCTTTGTTGTACCACCAAATCATCTATGGCAAACACATCCTCTCTGTGTAAGCTAAAAATTAAAATCATTTGTACGGTCCAAATACCTACACCTTTTATTTGAGTTAGCAGGGCAATAATATCTTCATCTTTCATGGCATGCAAACGGGCATCAGTAATTTTATTTGCTATAAAAAAAGCACAAACATTGTGTACATAATTTGCCTTTGCAGTAGATAAACCTATTGCTCTAAAACTTGCAATTTCAGTTTGAGAAATTGTTTTTGCAGATGGGCTTTTGCTTTTGTATAAAGATAAAAACCTATCAAAAATTACACTAGCTACTTTAGTACTAAGCTGTTGCGATATTATAGAGGCACAAAGCCGTAAGCAAATGTTTTTTTTAGGGGTAAATATAGCTTTTGGTTGGTTGCCAATTATTGTTTTAAAAGTGGAATCTTTTTGTAAATGTTTAAGATGAGGCATGGCAGCATATAATTTTATAAGCTACTTATTTGCTCACCACAATTTGATTCATATCGTACACAATTATTTCTGGCCTATCTTTAAAAAGCACAATTTTACCTGTTACACAAACCATCTTTTCTTTAAACTGATCTTCAGGAGCAAAGCCTGCTGCAGTTCTTACAGTGCCAGGAATCATAATAGTAAGTGGGCTTGCTGGAAAAGCAGCACCCATGTTAAGTAAGGTAGGAGAGCCCTTTGAGGTTTCAAAAAATCTGCCCCCAAAAATTTTACCACACACGGTTACACTGTCCCCAATATGTTTATCTGCATCTTGTGCAGTAATAGTTTGCCCACTACCCCAAAAAAAAGTAGCTAATAAAATTAAACAAAGTATAATTTTTTTCATTGTGTTAAATTAATATAAAAACAAAAAGTTGTTATAAGCTAAAATACAACTTTTTTCTTTATTCTATTGCTCGTTTTAATAACAAATTTTTGCTCTTATTTAATAGGCATTTCCTGATAAAAAACACTATACCATGTACCATTACGTTTTGCATAAATAGATGATGCACTTACAGCAGGTACCCAAGCTACACCATCAGCACCCACAATATTTTGCTGTACATTGTAATAAATAACAGCTACATTTTCTGCAATTGGCTTTACTACTATATTAGATAGATGATAATCAACAAAATTTGTTTTTTTAAGTAAATTTACTACATCTGTAGGTTGCATAATATTAGTTGCAAAATATCCGATATAATCATCTGCTAAAATTTCTCTTAATTTATCAAGTTGCTTAGTTTTACTATATTCCCAAACACTTATTTCTCTTCCCGTTATAACTTTACCTTCTTCTTTACTCATAATAGGTAATACTTGGGCCCCAGTTTGTGTACTATTTTTTTTGCCACAACTACTTAGTAGTGTTATTGTTACAAATAAAATTGCAATTTGTTTACTTATGTACATATTTATTTTTTTTAAATTAATAATAATATAACATAGTAAGCAAATATGTTACCAAAAAAAAATTTATAAAACCGTAAAAAGTTATCCCTATAATGTTAATTACCCTGTTGAAAAATATTTTTTTTGGCTAAACCCTTTGCCCACATTGCTTTTTAATTTTTGTAAACATACTGTGAAAAACTAAAGAATTATTAAACCTAAAAAGGTTTGTAATATTGTTTTCAGAGAGTAAGAAAACGAAGAAAAATAGCCCCATCTTATAAGGCTTACCAAGGCACATACTCTCTGTACTGTTACTATACTTCTATAAACCTTTATATATAATGAACACAGAACCAATACTAACGGATAATAAAGACCGCTTTGTGCTTTTCCCAATAAAGCATAATGATATATGGCAAATGTACAAGCAAGCAGAAGCTAGTTTTTGGACAGCAGAAGAACTTGATTTAACCACAGATGTGCAGGATTGGGCAAATAAATTAAATGATGACGAACGTTTTTTCATAAAACATGTGTTGGCATTTTTTGCAGCAAGTGATGGTATAGTTAATGAAAACTTAGCCGTAAATTTTTTAAAGGAAGTACAGTATCCAGAGGCTAGGTGCATGTATGGGTTTCAAGTAATGATTGAAAATATACACAGCGAAGCCTACTCCCTTTTAATAGATACCTACATTAAAGATGTGGTAGAAAAAGATAGGCTACTACGTGCTATAGATACTATTGAATGTGTACAAAAGAAAGCCGACTGGGCTTTGCGTTGGATAGACAAGGGAAGTTTTGCTGAAAGGCTTATTGCATTTGCAGCAGTAGAAGGTATATTTTTTTCTGGCTCATTTTGTAGTATTTTTTGGTTAAAGAAAAGAGGTTTAATGCCAGGGCTAGCATTTGCCAATGAGTTAATAAGCAGAGATGAAGGCTTGCATTGCGATTTTGCTTGCTTACTATACACCCAACATTTAGAACAACAGTTACCAAAGGAAACTGTGACTCAAATCATACAAGATGCAGTAGAAATTGAAAAAGAATTTGTAACAAGTGCCTTACCAGTTGGCTTAATTGGTATGAACTCAAATTTAATGTGTGATTATATTGAATTTGTAGCTGACAGACTATTGTTGGCACTTGGTTGCAGCAAAATTTATAACGCTACCAACCCTTTCGATTTTATGGAACTGATTTCTTTGCAAGGCAAAACAAACTTTTTTGAAAAACGTGTTGGCGAATATCAAAAAAGTGGTGTAAAAGAAAATGCCTCAAAAGTGTTTTCAATGGATGAAGATTTTTAGAGAAAGTAATTAGATATTAGTATTGAGTATTGAGATATTTATGCCATTCGCTACATTAAAAATAGTAATTAGTAAGATAATCACATTACATGCATAAATATAAAGAGCTTAAAGTTTGGCAGAAGGCTGTGCAACTAACTAAATTAATTTACCAACTCACAACAAGTTTTCCAGTAGAAGAAAAATTTGGATTAATCAATCAAATACGTAGAGCAAGTGTTTCAATACCATCAAATATTGCTGAAGGAGCAGGAAGAAATAGCGGTAAAGAATTTATACATTTTATTGCAATAGCTACAGGCTCTTGTTATGAAGTAGAAACGCAATTAATTATTGCAATAGAATTAAAATATACAGAGGCCAATGAAGAAATTTTCAAATTAATTGAAGAAATCCAAAAAATGCTTTTTACATTTTCTAATAAATTAAAAGAACAAAATTTATAGTGTATTGTCTCAATACTCAATACTAACATCTCAATACTTTAAATATGCAAGTAATAAAAAGAAGCGGTAAAAAAGAATCAGTTCACTTTGATAAAGTAACAGCAAGGGTAACAAGGCTAAGCTATGGCCTAAACCTACGTGCAGATGATATTATAGAAATAGCAAAAAAAGTGGTAGCCGGTATCTTTAATAATGTTACCACTACTGAGTTAGATAATTTAGCTGCAGAAACATCAGCATCATTTACAACTAAACATCCTGACTTTGCAGTGCTAGCAGCACGTATTGCTGTAAGCAACTTGCACAAAAACACAAAAAAATCATTTAGCGAAACTGCAGAACTTTTGTACCATTATATTGATACAAAAACTGGAGATGCAGCACCACTTTTGGCAGACGATGTTTATGCAGTAATTAAAGAACATAGTGATTTGTTAGATGCATCCATCATTTATGAAAGAGATTTCAATTTTGACTTTTTTGGTTTTAAAACATTAGAAAAATCATACCTACTAAAAGTAAATGGAAAAATAGCTGAAAGGCCACAACACCTTTTTATGAGAGTAGCATTGGGCATTCATAAAACCGATGTAGGAGCCGCCATAGAAACATATAACCTAATGAGTGAAAAGTGGTTTGTACATGCTACACCCACTCTATTTAATAGCGGTACACCAAAGCCACAAATGAGTAGTTGTTTTTTGTTAAGCATGAAAGATGATAGCATTAGTGGTATTTATGATACACTGAAAGACTGTGCAATGATATCTCAAAGTGCAGGTGGTATAGGCTTAAACGTACATAACATACGCAGTACTGGCAGTTATATAAAAGGTACAAATGGTACAAGCAATGGCATTATACCAATGCTAAGGGTATTTAATGATACGGCTAGATATGTAGATCAAGGTGGTGGAAAACGTAAAGGTGCTTTCTCAGTTTATTTAGAACCTTGGCATGCTGATGTTTTCGAGTTCTTAGAACTTCGTAAAAATCATGGGAAAGAAGAAATGAGAGCTAGAGATTTATTTTTAGCACTTTGGATACCTGATTTATTTATGAAAAGAGTAGAAAAAAATGAAAATTGGAGCTTGTTTTGTCCTAACGAAGCACAAAATTTGCACACTACCCATGGTGATGAATTTGAAGCACTTTATGTAAAATATGAAGAGGAAGGAAGAGCTAAAAAAACTATACCAGCTAGAGAATTATGGAATGCCATTTTAGAATCTCAAATTGAAACTGGTACACCTTATGTTTTGTATAAAGATGCTGCAAACAAAAAAAGTAACCAACAAAATTTAGGAACAATACGGTGCAGCAACTTATGTACAGAAATTATTGAGTATAGCGATGAAAAGGAAACAGCAGTTTGTAACCTAGCCTCATTATCATTACCAAGATTTGTAGAAGGTAATAAATTTAATTTTGAAAAATTAGTAGAAGTTACAAAAATTGTTACTCGAAATTTAAATAAAGTAATAGACGGAAACTATTACCCAATACCAGAAACTAAATTGAGTAACGAACGCCATCGACCAATAGGCTTAGGTGTACAAGGTTTGGCAGATGTATTTATGATGATGGGTTTGCCATTTGAAAGTGACATGGCCAAGCTCCTAAATAAAAATATTTTTGAAACGATTTACTTTGCAGCCATGACGGCTAGTTGTGAATTAGCACAAAAAGATGGAGCTTACCAAACATTTAAAGGAAGCCCATTAAGCAAAGGTAAATTTCAGTTTGATTTGTGGAATGTAGCCCCATCTGAAAGATATGATTGGGAAACTTTACGCAAACAAGTAATGGAGTATGGTGTACGTAACTCCCTTTTGGTAGCACCTATGCCTACCGCAAGTACCAGCCAAATATTAGGTAACAACGAGTGTTTTGAACCATATACATCTAACATTTACAATCGTAGGGTATTAAGTGGGGAGTTTGCCGTAGTAAACAAACATTTGTTGAAAGATTTAGGAGCTCTAAACCTTTGGAACGATAATATGAAACAACGTATAATTGCTGCAAACGGATCAGTACAAAATATTGAAGAAATACCTGCAAACCTTAGAGAAATTTACAAAACAGTTTGGGAAATAAAGCAGAAAAATGTAATAGATATGAGTGCAGATAGAGGGGCATTTATTTGCCAATCACAATCATTAAACTTGTTTATTGAGCAGCCAAATTTTGCTAAACTATCCAGCATGCACTTTTATACCTGGAACAAAGGGCTAAAAACAGGTATGTATTATTTACGTACAAAAGCTGCAGCAGATGCAATTAAATTTACAGTAGATGCTGATGTGCTTACAAAAACTAAAGATGATGCTGTACAAGCAACAGCAGATGCAGCTGCACAAATTACCTGTTCATTAGATAATAAAGAAGACTGTTTGAGTTGCGGTTCATAAAATATTACCACTGAAAAACAAATACAAATGGCGGTTGCAAATTTTTGCAGCCGTTTTTTTATAATATGTAATAATTACAAATTTGATGTTTGATGTTTTATGTAAGTTATAGCTTACCTATTTACTAATTCTTTCATAACGCAAAATCTTACATATGCATACTGTACAATTCAATACTTTTGCAAAAAAATATGAATATGCAAAAATATTTACCCTTACTTATAGCAATAGGTTTGTTTTATAGTTGCAACCAAAAAACAACAAATGATAATACTAGCTACACTGATATTACAATAATTGATAGTGCTTTAAAACCACTAGTAGTTGATAGTACAGCCGCAGACTCTACCAAAAAACTTATTGAAGCTCTTGCTGCAGATACTATTTTTGCCGGTAAAGGAATTGGACAATTATTATTGGGGCAAAATTTTGATGAGGCATTACAAATTGAAGGCGATCCTTATTTGGTAGATACCACAAAAAAAACATTAATGTTACAATGGAAAGTTAGAAGTGCAGATTCTGTTCAATATTACACCATAGCAACATTTGAAAGTACAAAATCTATAAAAAAAATTAAGCAAATAGCTACTACCTCATTTAATTTTAAAACTCAAGAGCAAGTGGGTGTTGGCAGTACACTAGCATTTATTAAAGTACAATACCCCACACTTAAAAAAGCAATACAAACAGTTGCTAACAAAGTACATGAGCAAGTAACTATTTATGATGATGTAAAGGAAGGTATAGCTTTTGAAATAAATGGGGCAGATAAATGCACAGTTGTTGGCATACATACAAAAGGGCAAAAATATATACCTTCCAAATTTTAAGGTAATAAAATATGCATACAACATTATAAGTGTTATGTTGTAGAATAGCTTTGTAAAGTATTATTCGAGATTTATTAAAGCAAGATATTCTAAAATTAATATACAAAACTTTCTTTTAATTTACTCAACAACATTATAAACAGCTTTATAAAACGTAGTGTCTCCCTTATCAAAATTTACCCTTCTGTTGTCTTTGTCTTCTAGCTCTACCGTATCGTTTATAACAAATTTTACTTCGGTAAAAGTGTAACCTGTTTCAAAAGTTATAGCTGTTGTATATGTAGTGCTATCGTTTGGAAGAACTTGCATTTCGGTGGTTTTTTTCCAGCTCAATGGTTTGTCTTTTCCTTTAATACCTACCATTTTTATATTTTTTAGGGCAGCAGTGTTAACACTAAAAACTACTGTTTTTTTATAAGTTTTTTGTACACAACTAGTAAATAATAGAGCAATACAGGCTGTTGTGACTATTATTATATTTTTCATTTTTTCATTTTTTTAGTAATTAAATAATCTAACCCAAACCTGCCGCTACCAAGCACAAGTGTAAACATGGCTACCCATAAAAAACCCATAGCCGGTAGCATATTCCAGCTGCCATTACCCCACTGTTGTAAAAATATGGCAACCAACATAGTGCATGCAATTAAAAAAGATGCTACCCTGGTTTGTAAACCTAGCAATAAGAATATACCTCCTACAGCCTCGGCAAATGCACCCATCCAAGCAAAAAATATAGGAAATATCTTAAATATACCTCCATAATTTGCTACATCTTGCGGAAACCAATAGGCTACTTCAAAAAGGCCTAAATTTTTATCAACCGGCGACCAAGGCAGTCCAAATTTATCGGCACCAAAATTACTGGCAAGTAAATACCCACATACAAAACGGGGTATTAAAAACAAAATATCTTGCCACCAGTATGGCATTATTATAGGGTTTATTAATTTTTTCATGATTTTTTATTTTAAGTAATTTGTTTTCACAAAGATGCAGCACACCAAAAAACCTATAGCTGCAAATGATGATTTGATACCAAATAACAAGGACTCAAATTATTAACTAGTAATTTGAGCTGTAACATTTGTTATAAAAAATTGATAAACAATTATTTAAATTAATGAACCTATTGAATTAAAAATAAAGGGAAATGAAAATTTATGGAAAAATAAAATTAGTTTATTACCAACATATTACAGATATAGAGTTGTTACAATTTACCAACCCAATTTTTTGGGCTAACTACAGTAAATTTTTTAAAAGCCCTATTAAATGTGGCTTTACTATTAAAACCACAATCATATGCAATGCCTAATAAGGTTTGTAATTTTTGCTCACCAGCATTAAGTTTTTGTTTTACTGCTTGAACTCTATAAAAATTTATGAAGTCGTTAAAATTCATTTTAAAACCTTGATTTATTACTTTTGAAATTACGGAGGCATTTGTATTTAATAATTTAGCTATTTGTGCAAGGCTTAGCTCTGGGTTTTCGTAAACCCTATCTTGCTCAATTAATGATAGTATTTTGGGTTTCCACTCTGTAAGTAAAGTATTATCAATTTGTTTTGTGCTACCAAAGGGTTCAGTTTCAATATATTCAGCGTCTTCCACTATATCATCTACTTGCACAATGGTAGCAGGGCTACTCTCTTGTATTAATAATAATGGTTTTGCGTAGTTTAATTTGTTTAGTTTAAAAGGTACTTTCGCTATTACTGAATTGCTGTAACCAGTAATGGCTATGTAATAAAATATAATTGCAAATAGTAAAAAGTACCACCAATTACCTGTGTATGTTTCTAAAAAAGGATAAATTTTGCCCAATAAAAAAAATGAAATTTGTGTAAGTTGCATGATTAAAAATGCCATCAAAAAATTACGTACCCATGCAAACATTACCGTATCGGCATAGCTAATAACTTGCTGCATTAGCCTTTTATATAGGTTGTAATATCTATTTGAAATTATAAAATAAACTAACATAGATGCTAAGCCGGTATATTGATACCATACATCAAAATCTTTATCTACACCATTTGCAAGAAAATAATATTTATGTAAATACAACTTATCAACCACAAAAATCATAAGGCTATAAATAAGGTACAGTATACCTGGTAAAAAATGCAGCCACTGTTTTTTTAAAAATAGAAATGATGGGTTTAATAAACTTTGTACATAAAAATATATAACGGGCCCAATAAAAAACAATTGTTGCATAGGTATGTAAAAAAGAATATCTCTATAGGGTTGTGTATCATACCATCCAGCAAAACCCAACATCCAAGGGGAAATGTGCATTACACATAATAGTAAAAATGAACTAAGCCATTTATTAGCAATAGAATTTTTTGTAATACCTTTTTGAAACAATAATATAGCATATACAAGGCCATGTACAAAAAAAATTAATAGCAAAGAGCTACACAAACCAAATTCAAAATGCATAAACAATAATAATGGTAATTATAATATTCTATTTTTAAAGCGGCTAAATTTGTAAAAAGTGATATTTATTGATAAAACAAAACCAATTAAATTGTAATTAATAAGCCTCAACAAGCCTTTTTGGTTTGTAGCTCATTTTTTCTATTACCTCAAAGTTTATATTTATACCATTCAATAGTTTATTTTCTAATATAGTAGCAAAGGTTTCAAAATATATAATAGCATCATTTTTTACATTTCTTTTAAGCCATCTAAACCCATCAGGTAGTTGATTTAGTACTTCTTTATCACTTAAATATTCAATATGATGCATATCAGTTGAGGTTAGCCCAATTTGTTCTAAACTTTTAAAAATTAAAGATAATGGAGCATTGGTTGCACCACAATATTCTTGAGCCATTTCTGTCCATTCGCCAATACCAGTATGGGCATAAACTAAAATTTCTTCCTTACTAAATTTTGTAACAGATTGCACTAAATTGCCACAATTACAAGCACCGTGGTGCCCCCAAGAGTGGTAAGCACCGTCTCTTAAATTAGTGGCTGTGAGCCTTAGTGCATCAATGAGTTGTAGTGTAGGTTTTGCCATAAGTAAATGTAAAACTAATTACCAAAATCTTAAAAAATTTAAATACCGAAATACAAAAAAAATTATTTGTTTATTGAGTTTAAAATTTACAATATCAACCATAATTTTTATATATAACGTAACTTTATAGTATTGGCTTTTATAAAAAAAATATCAACTACTTTTTCCGATGCTGAGTTAGTACAGTTGTATAAAACTACAAGTAATGCTAATACATTGGGCGATTTATATAGCCGATATATGGATTTAATTTATGGACTTTGCTTACAGTATTTAAAGCAGCCCGATGATGCACAAGATGCTGTAATAAATATTTATGAAGAGCTAACCAGTAAATTAAAAAAATATGAGGTAGAAAATTTTAAAGCTTGGCTGTACCAACTATCTAAAAACCATTGTTTGATGAAATTGAGAAGCCAAAAAAGTAAAATTCAGTATGTAGATGCTGAGCTTATGCATTTAGCAGAGAATGAGCATCTACATTTGGTAATAGACAAGGAAAATAACCTAAATAGTATGGAGCATTGTATAGGCCAATTGCCACATGAGCAAAAGCAAGCCATACAGTTATTTTATTTGCAAGAAAAATGTTATAAAGAAATAGCTGATGCCACAGCAATAGATATAAATAAAATACGCAGTTTTATACAAAATGGGCGTAGAAATTTAAAAATATGTATGGATAAAATAGCCTTACAAAAGGCAGATTAAATGAACACGGAAACAACACGATATACAGCATCAGATTTTGCAAAATACCATGCAGGCACCATGCCAATGCAACAAATGCATGCATTAGAAAAAGCAGCGTTGGAAGATCCGTTTTTGGCAGATGCCCTTGAGGGGTACAAAAATACAACTACCCCAATTGATGATGTAGCAGCTATTAAAAAAATAATTTTACAAAAGCAAAAACCAAGCTACACCACATTTTTTAAAATTGGTAAAGTTGCACTTGCAGTAGCGGCATCTACAATTTTAGTGGTTGCAGCTACTTGGTTTTATTTTTGGCAGGCTAATAAAAATGTTACCAATACTGTAGCTACTAATGCTATAGAATCAAACCAAAATGTAGATACAACATTATTTGATGATGTATTAAAATATGACACCGTAGCCATAAATAAAAATGGTAATGTGGCTACAAGCTCTAGCACTGAACAAAATAAAAATAAAATTTTGTTGCCTCAAGCAAATGGTATTGTTGTATATACACCTCCAAACCCTACTATTTTTGCAGATACTAGCATACAATTACGTGATGATAGTAAAGAAACTACAAAATTTGATGTTGCTTCTACCAAAATATCAAATAATGTAGCAGTGCAAAACCAAATGAACAGATATTATAACCAACAAGGTAATGTAACTGATAAGAAAGGAGGACCATTAAAAAATGTTACTATTAAAGATGTTGCAACTAATAATACAACCGTAACAGATAAATTGGGGAGATTTAAGTTACAAACACAAGATAGCTCAGCTGTTGTTATAATATCAAATATAGGATATACTGCAAAAGAGGTGCAGTTAAATAATAGAACTGTAACCCAACCTATAGTTTTAGACAAAAATGTAGAAAATATTGATGCTGAAGTTGTAGTAACTGGCTTTTCTACAAAAAAAGGAGAAACTAATATAGATTCATATAAAGAAAAATCTACAGCATCATCAACAACAGTTTTAAACGGTAAGGTTGTAGGTATACAAACTAAGCCACAGTCGAGCAGTAAAAAAACAAAATTTAATAGTAAATTAGATACAAGTTTTATAGAGCCAAAATGGCTAAAAACATATTTAAAAAATAATTTAATACCAGTTTTTTCTGATAATAATAAATCGGTTAAGGGTGTTGTTACTCTTGTTTTTGAAATAAATGAAGAAGGTAAAGCCATTAATATTGTAGTAACTAAATCGTTAACTAGCATCTGCGATTCCCAAGCTATTAACTTGATAAAAAATGCCCCAAACTGGGATAAAATTTCAGCAAAATGGCAAAAAATTGTTGTTTACTTTTAGCGTAGTTCAGCAAAATACTCAATCTTGTATATTTACTTTTAATGATTATTTACCTGTATACGGTTTTTTTTCTATAAAATTATCCTATTTAACAAAACCATTGGTATACAATTTGCGTAATTTGTTTTTAAATTATAAATATTTTAAACAACTAACATGAAAAAAACATTATTATCATTTGTAGTAGCATCTGCATTTGTATTTGCATCTTGCAACGAAGGTGAAAAAAAGACAGAAGTAACAACTGCAACAACTGAAACTAAAATGGCTGATATGCCAGCAAAAGACAGTATGCCAATGGCTGAAGCAGGTGTTATGGTAGGTGGTGCTAACATGGTACCTTCTAAAAACATTGTTGAAAATGCATTAGGTTCGGCAGATCATACAACTTTAGTAGCAGCAGTAAAAGCAGCTGGTTTAGTTGAAACATTAAGCGGTGCTGGTCCATTTACAGTATTTGCTCCAACTAATGCAGCTTTTGACAAGTTACCAAAAGGTACTGTTGAAACTTTAGTAAAGCCAGAAAATAAAGCTAAATTAACTAGCATTTTAACTTACCACGTAGTAGCAGGTGCTTTAAAAGCAGCAGATTTAAAAGATGGTCAAAAACTAAAAACAGTTAATGGCGAAGAACTTACAGTATCTGTTAAAGATGGTAAAGTAATGGTAGGCGGTGCAACTGTTACTATTGCTGATGTAATTTCTAGCAACGGTGTTACTCACGTTATTGATGGCGTTATGATGCCAAAAAAATAATTTAAACTTGTAAGTTTTAATAAAAAAGCCGTTCAAATTATTTGAACGGCTTTTTTATTGTATCTAAATATTATAGTCTTCCAAACCCTATTGTTGGATGTATAAGTGAATTAATAATCAACTACTTGTTCTACCATTTCAGGCATTTCTCTCCAGCCATATTGCTGGTTACGTAGCTGTGGTTCAAATCCTGCTTTACGTATGGCTTCTTGTATACTTTTAGCAGTAAACCTATGAGGGGCACCTGCGGCACTTACTACATTTTCTTCTATCATTATACTTCCAAAATCATTTGCCCCAGCATTTAGGCAAATTTGTGCCACTTCTTTTCCCACTGTAAGCCAACTAGCTTGTATATTAATAATGTTAGGAAGCATAATACGGCTAAGTGCAATCATACGTATATACTCCTCTGGTGTAGTAAGGTTATGCACCCCTCTTATACGTGCTAAAAGGGTATCGGCATCTTGAAAAGTCCAAGGTATGAAAGCCAAAAATCCTTTAGCATCTGCTGGTTTACGGCTCTGTACTTCTCTCAATTTTACTAAATGGTCAAATCTTTCTTCAAGCGTTTCTACATGGCCAAACATCATAGTTGCAGATGTGGTAATGTGTAATTTATGACATTCATGCATTATATCTAACCAATCTTGTGCACCACATTTGCCTTTACTAATAAGCCTTCTAACCCTATCAGTAAGTATTTCTGCACCGGCACCAGGTAAGCTATCCATACCGGCATCTTTTAGTGCCATAAGCACTTCTCTATGGGTGCTTTTTTCAAGCTTAGTAATATGTGCAACCTCTGGTGGGCCTAAGGTGTGCAATTTAATATTGGGGTAGAGGCTTTTTAATTCCTTAAATAAATTTACATAAAATGATAACCCTAATGCAGGGTGGTGGCCGCCTTGTAATAATAATTGGTCACCACCATATATAATGGTTTCCTCTATTTTTTTCTTGTATGTTTCAATGTCTGTTATATAAGCATCTTTATGGCCCGGAATTCTGTAAAAATTACAAAACTTACAATTGGCAATACATACATTAGTGGTATTTACATTTCTATCTATTTGCCAAGTTACTTTACCATGTGGCACTTGTTTTTTCCTACATTCGTTTGCAACGAACATTAGCTCAGTAAGTGGAGCATTTTCAAATAAAAAAACACCCTCTTCAACTGTTAAAAATTCAAAAGCAAGGGCTCGTTTTAGCAATTCAGTTACATTCATATAATGCTATTTAATTTTATTTACAAAAGTACATTCATTAACTTGTAATTTATAAACTGCTATTTATTAAAAACGTTATTTTTATACTGCTACTATTATTTGGCTGTAAAAATTTACATGCCCAGCCAAAGGCAAATTTGCTGCAAAAATTTTCTTTTAAAATATATTTAGGAGGGGTAATATTGGTAAAAGCTTCAGTAAAAGAATATGCTGATAGTTTAAACTTTATTTTAGATACTGGCTGTGGTGGTATGTCTCTAGATTCTACAACCTGTAGCAATTATAATATACCAGCTGAGTTATCCAACAATTACATAACAGGTATTGCAGGTAAAACTAAAGTATCTTATGTTTATAATAAAACGTTGGTTATTAATAAATTACTTACTGATAGTTTAAATTTTTTTGTAAACGATTATAGTGTTTTAACTAGTGTATATGGGCAAAAAATTGATGGTATAATTGGCCATAGTTTTTTTGAAAAATATATTGTAAGTATAAATTACGATTCAAGTTATATTGAAATATATAGTAAAGGAAAGTTTAATTACCCTCAGGGGGGAGCTATTTTGAGGCCAGATGTAAATAAATTAATAAGCCAAAATGTAACCATTAAAGAAGCCACCAAAATTGATGGAAATTTTTATTTAGATAGCGGTGCCGGTTTAAGTTTATTACTAACTACCGATTTTATAAAAGATAATAATTTTTTGCTTAAAAAGAGAAAGCCGGTAGATGTACAAGTGCAGGGGCTTGGAGGTAAAAAAACCATGCAGCTTTCTGTAATAAAATCTATTAAAATTGGGCCTTACAAGTTTAATAATGTACCTACAAATATTTATACTGATGAAAATAATTTGTTTAAGCATCCTTCAATTTATGGTTTAATTGGTAACGAAATAATGCGTAGGTTCAATACAATTTACAATTATGCTGCTGGTACAGTGCATATAGTTCCAAATACTTATTTTTTTGAGAAATTTGATTATGCATATACTGGCCTTACGTTATACAATTTTGATGGGGTAATTTATGTAGATGATATAATTAAAACCTCCCCAGCAGAGAAAGCTGGTTTGCAAAATGGCGATGTGGTTTTTTCAGTAAACAATATTGTAAATGGTAATATACAGCAGTACGAATTGCTTTTGCAAAAAGCAAATGAGCCAATTAAAATGATTGTAGATAGAGATGGTAAATTAATTGTAGTATTTTTAAAACCCATTAACATCCGCTAAAAAAATTGCCAATTACATGCCGTACATTTGTGTATGATAAGGTTCCAAAAATTTACTTTAACAAATGGGTTAAAGGTATTGGTGCATCAAGATAAGAGCACCCCAATGGCAGTGGTAAATGTATTGTATGATGTAGGGGCTAAAGATGAAGACCCACAAAAAACAGGTTTTGCACATTTATTTGAACATTTAATGTTTGGTGGCAGTATTAATATTGATGACTATGATGAACCCCTACAAACTGCTGGGGGAGAAAACAATGCATACACCACCAACGATCTCACTAATTATTATTGCCAACTACCAGCACAAAATATTGAAACTGCTTTTTGGTTAGAAAGTGATAGAATGTTAAGCCTTGCATTTAGCAAAAAAAGCTTGGAAGTGCAGCGGAAAGTTGTGTGTGAGGAATTTAAGGAAAATTATATAAATAAACCTTATGGTGATGTGTGGCATAAACTTAGAAATTTAGTATACACTACACACCCTTATAAATGGATGACCATTGGCGCATCTTTACAACATGTAGAAGATGCAACATTAGAAGATGTAAAAGCATTTTTTATCAAACACTATAATCCTGCAAATGCCATACTTACTGTGGCAGGTAATGTAGAGGTGGAGCAAATAAAATTACTTGCACAAAAATGGTTTGAACCAATACCTGCTGGCCAAAAGTACCACCGTAATTTACCACAAGAGCCTAAACAAACGGCTCCAAAATTTTTAAAAGTAAAGGCAGATGTGCCTTTAGATGCATTGTATAAATGCTGGCACATATACCCACGTACTGATGATAGGTACTACACCGCTGATTTAATTACTGATATTTTAAGTGGAGGTGGTAGCAGTAGGTTATACCAAAGCTTAGTAAAGGAGCAACAATTATTTAGCAATATAGATTGCTACCATATGGGCAGTACAGATGCTGGCTTATTGGTTATAGAAGGAAAGTTAGTGAAAGGGATAGATATTAATGTGGCAGAAGCCGCTGTAAATGAACAGATACAACTTATGCAACAAAATGGTATTACAGAGCAAGAGCTTGAAAAAGTAAAAAATAAAACAGAAAGTGCCATGGCTTTTGAAGATATGAGTGTAATGAACCGTGCAAGCAGTATAGCCATGTATGAGCTATTAGGCGATGCTGATTTAATGAATACTGAATTAGCTAAATACCATGCTGTAACAGCGGCTGATATTGCTTTACAAACAAAAGAAATATTTAATGAAAATAATTGTAGTACAATGTATTATTTAAGTAACAATTAATAACTCATTATAATTTAAAAAGTAAATCTGCCAATTCGCTTCTTAAAAATACAATCAAAACGAAACAATAAATTAATAACCACTAGCTCAATATAAAAATTACATGCTTAATAGAACCCAAGCACCACCAATAGTAGACGCCAATAATTACAATTTATCTTTAAAGCCATATACATTTTTTAAACTCAAAAATAATGTGCCTGTATATGCTATAGATGCTGGAGCACAAGAAGTATTGCAAGTAGAAATGGTGTTTAATGCTGGCAATTATTTTGAAGAAAAAACAGGAATTGCTGCAGCAACCAATTTCTTACTTAAAAATGGCACTACAACAAAAACGGCTTTTCAAATAAACGAA
This sequence comes from Ferruginibacter sp., assembly GCA_031360055.1. Classification (GTDB taxonomy): domain Bacteria; phylum Bacteroidota; class Bacteroidia; order Chitinophagales; family Chitinophagaceae; genus Ferruginibacter. The sequence continues at coordinate 378 of JANMAV010000198.1, read as the reverse complement.
ACTTTTGATTATTATGGTGCATCTTGTAGCAGAGCCTGCTACAACGAAACTGCTACCGTAAACTTACATACCTTAACAAAACACACGGAGCAACTTTTGCCAATAATGGCAGATATGCTTACCAACTCTATTTTTAGTAAAAATGAATTAGATATTTATGTACAAAATTGCAAACAGAGGCTAGCTGTGAATTTACAAAAATGTGAATTTGTTGCAGGTAGAAAATTATATGATGTAATTTATGGAGAAAAGCATCCTTATGCTGTATATAGTAATGAGGCAGAATTAAATAATTTAACTACAAATCAACTCATTCAATTTTATGAACAACATTATAAAAATGGGCAATGTGCCATTTTTATCGCAGGAAAATTGCCT
>JANMAV010000155.1:0-1932 GCA_031360055.1 Ferruginibacter sp. | reverse complement strand
GGAAATACAACGTCGTCCCGACCGCTAGCTCATATTCCAAATTGGTCGGGGCGACAGGATTCGAACCTGCGACCCCCACACCCCCAGTGTGATGCGCTACCAGGCTGCGCTACGCCCCGACCGAGCCAGATGCCCCGCGGAGGCGGCAGCATGTGGGAGCGGGCCATCTAGTAGGGCGAGGCTGGCTTGGCAAGGCAGGCCCAAGCTTGGCAAGTCACGTCGCGGCGTGATAGGCGGCGCCCACTTCCAGCGCGCATCCCTTGCGCCGCGCCATCGGACGAATGGAATCATGATCATCACCTCGCTCCTCGCCGCCGCAGCCGCGCCTTCGGGCGGCACCAGCTTTTTCATTCAGACGATCCCGCTGGTTCTCGTTTTCATCATCTTCTGGTTCCTGATGATTCGCCCCCAGCAGCGGCGGGCTCGCGATCACCAGGCAGCGATCCAGGCGGTCAAGAAGGGCGATCGCGTCGTTACCGGCGGCGGGCTGATCGGCCGAGTCACCAAGGTCGGCGACCATGAGGTCGAGGTCGAACTGGCCCAGGGCATGCGCGTCCAGGCGGTCAAGTCGACGCTGAGCCAGGTCGGCGACACCGCCGTCGTAAAGCCGGCCAACGACTGATGCTCGATTTTCCGCGGTGGAAGGTCTGGGCGGTCAGCCTGTTGATTCTGGCCGGGCTCGCGCTCGCCGTCCCGAGCTTTTTCCCCAAGGCCCAGGTCGCGACCTGGCCCGGCTGGGTGCCCAAGGCGCAGATCAGCCTCGGGCTCGATATCGCCGGCGGGAGCCAGTTGCTGCTCGAAGCCGACACCGCCGACGCCGCCAAGCAACGGCTGCAGGCTAAGGAAGACGAAATAACCACCGAGCTTCGGCGCGGTGACCCCAAGATCGAGATCGGCGATGTCTCGACCGCCGGCGGGCGCCTGTCGTTCATGGTACGCAACCCGACCCAGGTGGATGCTGCGGTCGAGCGGCTGCGGCCGCTGACTCAGGGCGTCGGGCTGACCGGGTCGCGCGACTAGGACGTCAATGTGATCGACACGACGCGGATCGTGATGAACCCGACCAAGGACGGCGCAGCGAAAGCATTGAAAGATTCGCTGACGGTCGCGCGCGACGTCGTCCGTCGCCGCATTGATCCGGGCGGAACCAAGGAAATCACGGTCATCGGCCAGGGTGCGAACCGCATCTTCGTTCAGGTCCCTGGCGTCGAGGATCCCGAAGCGCTCAAAGCGCTGATCGGGCAGACCGCGCGGCTCGAATTCAAGCTGGTCGACCAGTCGGCCGATCCCAATCAGGTCGCGCAGGGCATCGCGCCGCCGGGCAGCCAGGTCCTGCCGATGGCCGACGGCACCGGCGCGATCGCGGTGCAGCGCCGCGTGATGGTGTCGGGCGAGCAACTGGTCGCCGCCAAGCAGTCGTTCGACCAGAATGGCGCGGCGGTGGTCAGCATCACCTTCAACGCCGCCGGCTCGCGCCGCTTTGGCCGGGTGACGCAGGAAAATGTCGGGAAACCGTTCGCGATCATCCTTGATGACAAGGTGCTGTCGGCGCCGAACATCAATGAACCGATCCTTGGCGGACAGGCGCAGATCAGCGGCAATTTCAACGTCGAAAGCGCCAATGCGCTGGCGGTATCGCTGGCGTCGGGCAAATTGCCGGTCAAGCTCAACGTGGTCGAGGAACGCACCGTGAGCGCCGAGCTCGGCGCCGACAGCATCCGCGCCGGCACGATCGCCTCGATTTTCGCCACACTGGCGGTGATCGGCCTGATGATCGTCACCTATGGCCGGTTCGGGGTCTATGCCAGCTTCGCGCTGCTGCTCAACGCGGTGATGATCCTTGGCATCATGGCGATGTTCAACGCGACGCTGACGCTGCCCGGCATCGCCGGTTTCGTGCTGACGATTGGCGCGGCGGTCGACGCCAACGTG
>JANMAV010000073.1:0-16254 GCA_031360055.1 Ferruginibacter sp. | reverse complement strand
TATGTTACAGTAAATAAAACTGGTAAATGGGTTATTGTAGCTAATTACTCCAGCGGCAGTATAGTTGTTTTTAAAGTAAATAAAAATGGATTGTTAGATACAATAAACCAATTGATAACTCATACTGGCACTGGTCCAAATGCTGATAGGCAGCAAGCATCTCATGTACATAGCACCAACTTTTCAGCAAATAATAAATTGCTTTATGTGGCAGATTTAGGTATTGATAAAATAATGATTTATAATTTTAATGAGCAAACAGGCAAGCTCACTTACAAAACTTCTACAACTGTAGCTGCTGGTAGTGGCCCAAGGCATTTTACCATTTCAAAGAGTGGAAAATTTGCTTATTTGGTTGAAGAGCTAACAGGAACAGTTTCAACATACTCAATTAACAAAAATGGAAGCTTACAATTTTTACAAAGAATTAGTAGCTTACCTAAAAATTTTACTGGCAGTATTAGCAGTGCTGATATTCATATTGAACCCAACGGAAAATATTTATATGTAAGTAACAGAGCCAACACAAATGCATTAAGTATATTTATTATAGATAGTGTAAAAGGCATTTTAAAATTAATAGGTAGCCAAATCACAAATGGCCTCACTCCTAGAAATTTCACAATAGATCCATCAGGAAAATATTTGTTAGTAGCTAACCAAAATAGCAATTCAATACATATTTTTTTGATAGATACTGCAACTGGTAATTTAAAGGATATGCATAAAAAAATTACTACGCCTAATCCAGTTTGTTTACAGTGGATTAACTAAAAAAATATGTTCATTTACAGAGTTTTTTCTTTATTTTTTTATAGTTAGTATTCACCAACAAATTCGTTTAATCTAAGAAACTTAATTTCATTAATTTTGCAAACTATAAAAATCATTGTATGAAATTTGGTGTAGTTATTTTTCCTGGTTCAAATTGTGATAGAGATATGCTTCAAGCAATTGAAACAGATTTGAAACAGCAAGTAACTCCCTTGTGGCATAAGGATAGTGATTTAAGTAGCTTTGGTAATGATGATTGTATAGTTTTACCAGGTGGGTTTAGTTATGGAGATTACCTGAGGTGTGGGGCAATTGCACGTTTTAGCCCAATGATGAAGAGTGTTATAAATTTTGCAAACAATGGTGGTAAAGTACTAGGTGTTTGCAATGGTTTTCAAATTTTATGTGAAAGTGGTTTATTGCCTGGAGTTTTGTTGGCAAATACAAATCAGCAATTTATTTGCAAAAATGTTTACATTAAAAATGTAACAGTACCCAATGCCCCTGTTTTAAAAATTCCAATTGCTCATGGAGAAGGCAGATATTATGCTGACCCAGTGGTACTGCAAAAACTAGAACAAAACAATCAAATTTTATATAGATACTGTAATATAGATGGTGAAGTAGATGATGCTAGTAACCCTAATGGAACTACTAATAATATTGCTGGTATAAAAAACGAGCATGGTAATGTTTTTGGTATGATGCCACACCCAGAAAGAGCTTGCAATGCTTCGTTAGAAAACACAGATGGTTTACAAGTTTTTAGTGATTTAATACAAGTTTCTCCATTATTGCAAATGGCTTAAAATATTATACTTGTAATAAATATTGCAAGGCTAATTGGTACCCATGTAAACCAAGCCCACTTATAACTCCAATACATTTTGCCGATGTGTGAGAAATTTTTCTAAACTCTTCTCTTGCAAAAATATTTGATATATGTACTTCTACAACCTTGGCTGGAACTGCAGCTACAGCATCTCCAATAGCAACAGAAGTATGTGTATAGCCACCTGGGTTAAGTATAATACCATCTACATTAAACCCAAATTTTTGAATAGCATCTACCAATTCACCTTCCACATTGCTTTGATAATAAAATAGCTCTACCTCAGAAAAATTTAATTTTACATGCTGCAAATAATCATCCATAGTTTCACTACCATATACTTCAGGTTCTCTTACACCTAGCAAGTTTAAGTTTGGTCCGTTTATGATTGCAATTTTCATTTCAAATTTTTTTAATAGTTCAAATAGTTGTCAGGTTCTTTATTTCATCATTTGTACAAATTCATCAAATAAGTATCTGCTATCGTGTGGGCCGGGTGTGGCTTCAGGATGATATTGTACAGAAAAAGCTTTACTATTTTTTATTCTTATACCCTCAATACTGCTATCATTTAAGTTTACGTGAGTAATTTCAATTTGTGGGTTACTTTTTACTGCATCAGCATCTATACCAAAGCCATGGTTTTGGGTAGTAATTTCACTTTTGCCAGTAATTATATTTTTTACAGGGTGGTTTAAGCCCCTATGACCATTAGGCATTTTGTATGTTGGTATATTGTTAGCTAAGGCAAGTAATTGGTGCCCTAAACATATACCGAATAAAGGTTTTTTTGTAAGTAAAATTTCTTTAACAGTAGTAATTGCATAATCCATTGGTGCAGGGTCTCCTGGTCCATTACTTATAAAATAGCCATCGGGTTTAAATTCATTAAGTTCATCAATGCTAGTTTTTGCATTAAAAACCTTTACAAAAACTCCCCTATCTACCAAGCAATTTAAAATATTTTTCTTTATACCAAAATCCAACACTGCCACTCTAATATTACTATTTTCATTTCCCAAAGTATAAGGCTGTGTGGTACTTACAATACTTGCTAATTCCAACCCGTTCATTGATGGAACTTTAGTCAATTCTTTTTTTAAAAAATTTAAGTCTAAGGTTACGTTATGGTTACAAGATGCTACAATACAATTCATAGCCCCTTTGGCACGTATATAGGTAACTAAAGCTCTAGTATCAATGCCTGTTATCCCAACAACGTTTTCATTTTCAAAATACTGTTGCAGGCTATCTTCAGCCATAAACCTGCTGTATTTATCTTCTAAATTTCTTCCAATTACTGCTTTTACTTTTACCGATCCACTTTCCACATCTTTTGGCATTACCCCATAGTTACCTACGTGTACATTGTTCATTATTATTATTTGGCCATAATAACTTGGGTCAGTAAATACTTCTTGGTAACCTGTCATTCCAGTATTAAAACAAACCTCACCAGTTGCGGTACCAATTTTGCCAAATGGTTTTCCGTATAAAAATGTTCCATCCTCTAACAGTAAAACAGCATTGTGTGTGCTCATAATTTTGGTAGATATATTATATTGAAAAGTTAAATTATTACATAAAAATCAAAAAAAAAGCAAACTAAAAAAAGTTTGCTTTATATAAATTATTTGTTTGCATATTATGCTTCTTTACCGCCTTTTAATTTGTCCTGCCATTCTTTCAATTCTGCCATTTTACCCTCTGCGGCCATTTGTGCTTGCTCAGCCCAAGTTGTAGGGTCAGCAGCATTAAAATTACCTTCTGCTGCATCTAAAATTTCTCTTACTTTTTCAGCACTTGTAGCTGCTAAATCAGCAAAAGTTACAACACCAGCTGCAGTTAATGATTCTGCAATTTTTGGTCCTATACCTTCAATTAATTTTAAATCATCAGCTTTCTTAGCCTTAGCTTTTGGAGCTGCTACAGTTTCAATAACTGCATCAGTAACTGCATCATCTGCAGTAGTTTTAGCTTTTGCTGCACCACTTCTACGAGTCTTTTTAACAGGTTCTGCTGTAGTAGTAGCATCTTCAGTGTTTACTGTTTTACCGTAAACATCATTAAAGTCTACCAATTCAATCATGGCCATTTCTGCATTATCACCTTGCCTTGCACCTAGCTTAATTATACGGGTATAACCACCTGGGCGGCCAAGCACTTTTGGTGCAACTACAGTAAATAATTCTTTTACTGCAGCTTTATCGTTTAAATAACTAAATACAATACGGTGATTATGAGATATAGATTCTTTACTTTCTGTAGCTTTAGTTTTTGTAATTAGCGGCTCTATATAGCTGCGTAATGCTTTTGCTTTTGCTACAGTAGTAGTAATTCTTTTATAGGTTATTAACTGGCAACCTAGGTTCATTAATAATGCTCTTCTGTGAGAAGATGTTCTGCTTAAGTTGTTTACTTTATTTCCGTGACGCATGACATTTTTTTGTTTTTTATCTCAGTACCGTGTCAGGAATTACTGAGGGTGATTAATTGCACATTAATAATTTGCAAAATCAGTTATTAAAAATTGTATTATATATTTTGTATTGTATGAAAAAAAATTAACTGATTACTAAATGAATTAAATCAATAATGATCATAATTCTTAATTCTCGTCATCTAATTTTAACTTGCTTAAATCCATTCCAAAACTTAAGCCTCTATCTTGTAAAACAGCGTCTATTTCACTTAAAGATTTTTGACCGAAGTTTCTAAACTTCATTAAATCTTCTTGTTCATATTGTACTAATTCACTTAAAGAGTTAATTTTTGCTGCTTTTAAACAGTTAAATGCTCTAACAGATAAGTCTAAATCTTCCAACGGGGTTTTTAGCATTTTACGTAATTGTAAAGTATGCTCATCTACCATATCTTCTTTCTTATCTTCTTTAGTATCAAAAGTTATGTTCTCGTCAGTTATTATCATTAAATGCTGAATAAGAATACGGCTAGCTTGTTTTACAGCTTCTTCTGGGTGTATTGTACCATCAGTTACAACATCCATTACTAATTTTTCAAAGTCAGTACGTTGCTCTACCCTTGTATTTTCAATTAAATATTTTACATTTTTAATTGGGGTATAAATAGCATCTACTGGTATGTAACCAAATTGAGTACTTTTTTCTTTATGCTCTTCTGCAGGTACGTAACCACGGCCACGACCAATTGTAATATCAATATCAAGTTTTGCACTGCTATCTAATGTACAAATCAATAATTCTGGGTTCATCACTTCAAACATTGGTGTTACCTCACCAATCATGCCTGCAGTAAATTCAGTTTTGTTTTTTATTGATAACGTTACTTTTTCTGAAGTAATTTCATGCTCACCCAATAATTTAAACCTTACTTGCTTAAGATTTAAAATCATTTCAGTAACATCTTCTGTAACACCTTTTATTGTTGCAAATTCATGATCTGCACCAGCTATGTTTATACCTACAATTGCATAACCTTCTAATGAGTTAAGCAATACACGGCGTAAAGCATTACCAATGGTTACACCGTAACCTGGCTCTAACGGACGAAACTCAAATTGAGCTTCAAAATCTGTTGCTTTCTGTAAAACTATTTTATCTGGTTTAACAAAATTAAAAATGGCCATTTTTATTTGTTTAATTTAATTTTTAAATAAGTGTTGAGTTGTTAGATTTTAGTATCAAGATATGAGTGCCATGACACAAGTATCAAGAAAACTGTTATTGCTACATTGTATTAAGAGAGAAGTTTCAAAACATGTTGACATCTAGTGTCTTACATCTCTCATCTTGTGTATTGTAGCTCAGATCTTACTTAGAGTACAATTCTACAATTAGTTGCTCCTTAATGTTCTCTGGTACGCTCTCTCTTTCTGGATAAGTAATAAATGTACCTTTCATTTCTGCTTCATTCCATTCAACCCAATTAAATTTTGGATTTTTACCACGAAGGTTATCAGTGATTGCTTTGTTGGCAGCACTTTTATTTTTCAATCCAATTACATCGCCAGGCTTACATATATAAGATGGTATATTTAATACTTCTCCATTTACAGTAATATGCTTGTGGCTAACTAACTGGCGGCTTCCTTGGCGGCTAATACAAATACCCATTCTGTAAACGGTATTATCTAAACGTGCCTCCAGTAATTTTATTAAATTTTCACCTGTTACACCTTTTTTACGAGCTGCTTCGGCGTAAGTCTTTCTAAATTGTTTTTCTAATAAGCCGTAAGTATATTTTGCTTTTTGCTTTTCAGATAATTGTAAAGCATACTCACTTGGTGCTTTACGTTTTTTTGTAGCACCATGCATACCTGGCGGTACGCTATTTTTGGTTAACCACTTTCCGTTTCCGGTAATTAATTCTCCAAATCTACGAGAGATTTTGGTTTTGGGGCCTGTGTAACGTGCCATAATGTAATATAAATGATTTTTTAGTGACGGTACAACATCATAAAAATCTTAAAAATCGATGATGTACCCTTGTTTGATATGAGTATTGAGGTTTTAGTATTTAGACTCGAAAATTTACTTTGGTTATCTAATATCTAAATACTAATATCTAAATACTTGATTATACTCTTCTCTTTTTTGGTGGCCTACAACCATTGTGTGGCATAGGGGTAATATCTTTAATAGTAGCTACTTCAATACCGTTTTGAGATAATGAACGTATAGCACCTTCTCTTCCACTACCTGGTCCTTTTACTAATACATCAACTCTTTTTAGGCCAGCATCCAATGCAATTTTAGCACAATCAGCAGCAGCCATTTGAGCAGCGTATGGAGTATTCTTCTTAGAACCTCTAAAGCCCATTTTACCAGCACTGCTCCAAGATATTACTTGGCCTTGCTTATTGGTAAGACTAATAATAATGTTGTTAAAACTTGCTACAATGTGTGCATCGCCATGAGCCTCAACTTTTACAATTCTTTTTTTTGCTGCGGCTTTTGCTCCTTGTTTGCCGCCTTTTGCTTGCGCTTTTGCCATTTGTTTAAATGTGTAGGTATTCGTTAAAAAATTATTATCAAAAATTGATAATTTGTTACAACCCTCCTGCCTGCCCTAAGCTATCTGGCGTTGTACCCGTTGTATTGGGCCGTATATAAACAACAAATTACGAAACAGTATTTTGTGTAATGGCTTTAGGCCACCATACTTAACTTGGCTGTTTCGTAATGTGCAATTAATATTATTTTTTTGCTACTTTCTTTTTTCCTGCTACTGTTTTACGCTTACCCTTACGTGTACGGCTGTTAGTACGAGTACGTTGGCCTCTTAATGGTAAACCTTTACGATGACGTAAACCACGGTAACAAGCAATATCTAACAAACGCTTAATGTTCATTTGAGTTTCGCTACGTAGAGCACCTTCGGTTTTAATTTCGCCGCTGATAATATTACGAATTGCAGTTTGCTCTTCGTCATTCCATTGGTTTACTTTTTTGTTTATATCAATACCTGCTTTTTCTAAAATGTATTTTGCAGTGTTTGGTCCTACACCGTAAATGTAAGTTAAACCTATAACGCCTCTTTTGTTTTTTGGCAAATCAATACCGGCAATACGAGCCATAATTCAATTTTATTTAAATGATTTATTTATTTTTAATAATGGAAGATTGCCATTAATAAAGCAATTATCCATAAACATTTTACCCTTGTTTTTGCTTAAAACGTGGATTTTTTTTGTTTATAACATACAAACGCCCTTTTCTTCTCACTATTTTGCAATCAGCACTGCGTTTTTTTATTGAAGCTCTTACCTTCATGATTAATTAATTTAGATATTTTTAAAACAGTTTTTATTATTTATATCGGAAAATTATTCTTCCTCTTGTTAAATCATAGGGACTCATTTCCACTCCTACCTTATCGCCTGGTAAAATACGGATGTAGTGCATCCTCATTTTACCTGATATTGTTGCCAATATTTCATGGCCGTTTTCCAACTTCACTTTGAACATAGCATTGCTTAACGCTTCTACTATACTACCATCTTGTTTAATAAGTGCTTGCTTAGCCATAATTTTCGGAGTGCAAAGATAGGATTATTATTTAATTAATTGCTAAAATATTAGAATACTTGCCCTTTTACTAATAAGTATATGGTTTTTAACCAATTAAATTTCAAAAAACAAATAAAACCAATTAATTCACCTCAAATAACAAGACTTCTTTACACCCATTACCAACAATTTTTTAAGGACTAAAAATGCACCTCCTATTATTTCCTTCCGCCCATCCTACCCATTGGCATTTTATTCATCATTTTCATCATGCTCTTCATTTGCTCAAACTGTTTTAAAAAGGCATTTAGTTCAGTCAAATCTTTACCGCTGCCTTTGGCAATACGTGCTTTTCTACTCGGGTTTATAATATCGGGATTACGCCTTTCTAAAACAGTCATACTATTTATCATAGCTTCTATGCCTTTAAAAGCATCATCGTTAATATCTACATCTTTTAACTGTTTACCTACCCCGGGTATCATAGCCATAAGATCTTTTATGTTACCCATTTTTTTTATTTGTCCAAGCTGGGTTTTAAAATCTTCAAAATCAAATTGGTTTTTACGTATTTTCTTCTCCAACTTTGCTGCTTCGGCTTCGTCAAATTGTTCCTGAGCTTTTTCTACCAAACTCACAATATCACCCATACCCAAAATACGTTGTGCCATACGTTCAGGGTAAAAAATATCGAGGGTATCCATTTTTTCGCCACTGCTCATAAACTTTATAGGTTTATTTACGGTGTATTGAATAGATAAAGCTGCACCACCTCTTGTATCGCCATCAAGCTTTGTAAGTACTACTCCACTAAAATCTAGCCTTTCGTTAAATGCTGCAGCTGTGTTTACAGCATCTTGCCCTGTCATACTATCTACAACAAATAAAATTTCGTTGGGGTTTATGGCGGCTTTAATATTAGCCACTTCTGTCATCATAACCTCATCTACCGCAAGCCTACCAGCAGTATCAATAATAAGTACATTTTTATTTTTTGCTCGGGCTTCTTTTATGGCATTTTGTACAATGCTTACCGCATCTTTATTTTCCCTTTCGGCAAATACATCTACACCAATTTGGCCACCTAAAACTTCTAATTGATCTATAGCCGCTGGCCTGTAAATATCGGCTGCCACCAACAATGGCGATTTGCCCTTTTTTGTTTTTAAATAGTTGGCTAGTTTACCGCTAAAGGTTGTTTTACCAGACCCTTGCAACCCGGCTACCAATATTATAGCTGGGTTACCATTTATGTTAAATTCACTTTCTTTACCACCCATTAGTGCCGTCAACTCATCTTGCACTATTTTAACCATTTGCTGGCCAGGGTTTACTGATAGCAATACTTTGCTGCCCATTGCAGTTTCTTTTACTTTATCAGTAAACTCTTTTGCTATTTTATAATTTACATCGGCATCTACCAATGCCCTACGTATATCTTTTACGGTGTTAGCAATGTTTAACTCACTTATACGCCCTTCGCCTTTTATGTTTTTAAAGGCAGTTTCTAATTTTTCGCTTAAACTGTTGAACATGAAATTTGTTTATATTATATTGTTTCACACTAACTAACAAAGGTTACAAAGTGTACAAAGAAAAGTTAATCATTAAATAAATACACTTTAAAGTATTGGTAACCCATTTCCCCCCTTCGGGGGGATTAAGGGGGGCATTATATACTAAACGCCATCTCCACCAATGCCGCTTGCTCTTTAGCATGTATTTTACTGTAGCCACTCGCAGTGCTTGCACTAGCCTTACGGCTGATGATGTGTAGGTTAATGTTTTCTACATTCATTTTTAAATACGATGCTGCACCCATATTTAGCGGTTCCTCTTGTACCCAATGCCAAATAGCTTTGCTGTATTTTTTGTGCAACTCATCTAATTTTATTTGTGGTAAAGGATACAGCTGCTCAAGTCTAATTATAGCTACATCATGGCGTTCATCTTTTAATTTTTTATCGGCCAAATCAAAATACACTTTACCAGTGCAAAGCAATACTTTTTTTATTTGTGTAGCATCGGTTACAGAAGCATCGTCATACACTTCGGTAAAGCCACCCTCTGTAAATTCAGATATATTGCTGTATGTTGCTGGCAAACGTAAGTTGGCTTTTGGGGCAAAGTTTACCAATGGTTTTCTAAAAGGCCAAGCCATTTGGCGGCGTAGCAAATGGAAAAAATTAGCAGCTGTTGTAACGTTGGTTATTACCATATTTAGCTCAGCACATTGTTGTAAAAACCGCTCCATTCTAGCACTGCTGTGCTCTGGGCCTTGCCCTTCGTAACCGTGTGGTAATAGAAGTGTAACGCCATTCATGCGTTGCCATTTAGTTTCGGCGGCAGCTATAAACTGGTCAATAATTATTTGGCACCCGTTTACAAAATCGCCAAACTGTGCCTCCCATATAACCAAGGCATTAGGGTTGGCCATACTGTAGCCATATTCAAAACCCAATACGGCATATTCACTCAATAGGGAATTGTAAATTCTAAACGGCGATTGGTTTTCGGTAAAATGGTTAAGGCGGTTGTACCCTTCATTACTTACCTCATCATAAATTACGGCATGGCGATGGCTAAATGTGCCTCTCTTTACATCTTGCCCACTCATACGTACATCTTTACCATCTACCAACAAGCTGCTATAAGCCATTAGCTCAGCAGTAGCCCAATCTATTTTTTGGTTATCGGTAAATAATTTTATTTTATCAGCTATTAATTTTTCTACTTTTTTTAGGGGCTTAAATTCAGCTGGCCATTTCATTAACCCATCAAATAATGATTTTACTTGCTCTTCACTTATAGCTGTAATGGGTGATGTTTTAAAATCATCGGCTACCGCTCTACGCAACTGCTGCCACCATTCTTCGGGCTTTTGAAAACTGTATGGTAAAGGGTGTTGTTTTACTTCATCTAGCCTTTCTTGTAACTCTGCCAAAAACTTTTGTTCCATTTCTTTTGCCAACCCCTTAGCATCTGGCTCTCCATTTTCCATTAAATATTGAGTGTATACTTCTCTAGCATTCATGTGCTTATCTATCAAGTTATACAAGGCTGGTTGGGTAAACTTTGGTTCATCACCTTCATTGTGGCCATGCCTACGAAAACACACCATATCTATAAAAATATCGCTATTAAATTCTTGGCGGTAACGGGTTGCAATTTCTGCTACTTTTACAACAGCTTCTGCATCATCTCCATTAACATGCAGCACGGGAGCTTGCACCATAGCTGCTACTGATGTACAATAATCGGCACTACGGGCATCATCAAAGTCAGTGGTAAAACCTATTTGGTTGTTTATTACAAAGTGAATGGTACCGCCAGTATAGTAACCTTTTAAGTTACTCATTTGTAATACTTCATACACTACACCTTGGCCAGCTACACTACTATCACCATGAATTAAAATTGGTAATATTTTATCAAAATCGCTGTTGTACAACACATCTGCTTTGCTACGGGTAAAACCCATTACAATAGGGTCAACCGTTTCTAAGTGAGATGGATTAGGACAAAGTTTTAAATTTATTTTTTGGCCCCCAATTGTTTCTACTTGTGTACTAAAACCAAGGTGATACTTTACATCTCCACTACCCATTGTAGTATCTGGTGTGGCAGTACCTTCAAACTCAGTAAATATTTGTTCGTAGGTTTTACCCATCACATTTGCAAGTACATTTAACCTACCCCTATGTGCCATGCCAATAACTACTTCTTGCACATTATGTGCTGCACCACTGTTTATTATAGCATCTAAAGCGGCAATAGTACTTTCGCCACCTTCTAGGCTAAAGCGTTTTTGCCCAATGTATTTTGTATGCAAAAACTTTTCGAACATTACACCCTCGTTAAGCTTTTGAAGAATCCGTTTTTTTTGTTCCAACGCAATTGGTTTATGAAAACTTACTTCCATTTCATTTGCCAACCATTGTATCTTATTTATATCATTTATGGCACTATACTCAACCCCAACATGATGGGTGTATGACTTTTTTAACTGCTCAATAATTTTGCTTAATGTTGCCCTACCTAAATTTAAAAACTTACCAGCTTCAAACTCGGTTTGTAAATCAGTATCGGATAAATTAAAATTGCTAAGTTCCAAACCAGCATGGCGATCTTTACGCTCTTTTAATGGATTGGTTTTGGCTACTAAATGCCCCTTTTTGCGGTATGATTGTATGAGTTGGTATACCGCAAACTCTTTATCTAAATTTGAAACTACAGTAGTTGACGTGCCGTTAGATGCTGCAATTGATTTACCATTTGTTGCTAACCCATTACCAACAGCAAAATCAAAACCCTCAAAAAATTTCTTCATTTCTGCATCTACGCTTGTAGGGTCAGCCACAAAATCATTGTATAAATTTTCTACGTATTGTGGGTGTGCATTGGTTATGTATTGAAAATCTTTCATTACTAATTTTCTATTTTTTGAAAAAGAAATGGTTTATTTGGTGTGCAAATATCGGTAAATATTTTTGTGTAAAATTGGGTTAAAATAATTATGTGTTTTGAGTGTATTAGCCGAGAAGGCGGAAAGTCGTTTTATAAATAAAATCGATTAAATATAAAGATTACTTAATCAAATATTGCCTAAGTATGTTAGTTTGGGAATTATGTAACTTATGTTGAAGTGCATTTTGGAAATTTGCCGTGTATTTACCAAAAATAGAAAGTAGATTATCAGCAAAAAGTTGAAACTTTATCTTTTTGCTCAATAGAATTTAGGTGTGAAGATGCAAAAATTTAAAGCTAATATTTTATAATTTTAAGCTTAAGTTGCAAAAATTTTGCATTAGATTGTTAGTAACTAAACAAGTTCTAACTCATTGTGAAGCAACATTATCTCCTCTGTAGAAAGCGTTATCATTGCAATTGTTTTGCCATTATTGTCAGAAAATTCTACTTCAAAATCGGTGTCGTTGTAGCGTTCTACCACAGTTCCGATTTGCCCACGCAAAAGTTTGTTTTGAGGTTTCTCTTTTAAAAGTGCCACTACATCTAATACTTTTATTATTTCGTCTGTCATAATTTACTTATTTACATAACAACTTACTAGTCGAGGATAATCAGTTCCATTTTCAATAAACCATGCTGTTATTATTTCATTAGTCTTATCAAAAATAGTTATTTTCATTGGGAGTGTATAGAGCATTCCATATTAGTTTTCAATAACTGCCGCTGCTTCAAATTTATCAATTTCTTGTAAAATTGCCAATTTCAATATTTCACCATCATCAACAGTAATTCCAAAAACTTGTCTAAATACCCTGGCTTTATGTTGCCCCCTCTCATGTGTAGTATTTAAACAATAATCATAAATTTTTTCATTTGGAATAACTGCATTTTGATAATTTGGCAAAAATAACATACTTTAAAATTACGATTTAAAATGAACTATTTTTACAATTTTTCTATCTAAAAATAACCAATATTTTATTGCGTAAAAGCATATGGCCAGATATTTAAACAAAAACATTGTTAGTTCAAATAAAAATCCTACATTTGCACTCCAAAAATAAGAACAATGGCAAATCATGCAGCAACCAAAAAAGATGTAAGGCAAAGTGCAAAAAGAAATGCACGTAATCGCTATTACGGAAAAACAACTCGTAATGCAATACGTGATATTAAAGCCATGGACGAAAAAACTGGTGCAATAACTAAATTACCTACTGTAGAAAGTATGATAGATAAATTGGCACAACGTGGTACTATACATAAAAATAAAGCTGCTAATTTAAAAAGTAAATTAGCAAAACGTATTAATGCATTAACAAAGTAAACTTAGCTTTTCAATATATTAAAAAGCCTACCAGTATTAGTATTGGTGGGCTTTTTTTGTTAATAATTAAATAACATTTGTACTACACAATTGTGGTATTTTTGCATCTCTTAAAAAATAATTATGAAAAAAATTTACTTAGCTATTATAATTTGTTTTAGCTCATTAATGGTAATTGGCCAAACGTATTATCCGTTAAGTTCAGGTGCTTTTACACAGAACTGGACTAGTGCAAGTTTGATAACCACCAATAATGATTGGACAGGTGTACCTAGCATTATTGGTTATTTGGGTCAAAATTTGCCAGCTGGTATTGGTACCACAGCCGGCACAAATCCTCAAACAATTATAACTCCCTCAGCTGCTGCAAATGATATTAATGTAACTGCTAATCAATCTACCCCTAATACTTTAACAAGTGGTGGAGTTGTTGAGTTTGATGGTATACCTAACCCTACAGTAGCTTTTCAAGGCTCTGGCACATCCGATGCCCCTCATTTAATTATATACCTTAACACTACTACAGTTAACAATATAACTGTACAATATAATCTAAGGGATATTGATGGATCAACTGATAATTCCATACAACCGGTTGCATTGCAATACAGAATTGGTAATACAGGAAATTTTACAAACATACCAGCTGCCTATGTAGCTGATGCAAGTACTGGCCCAAGTTTAGCAACTTTAGTAACACCAGTTAGTATAACTTTACCACCAGCATGTGATAACCAACCACAGGTAGAATTGAGAATAATTACCTCAAATGCTTCAGGAAATGATGAATTTATTGGTGTTGATGATATTAATATATTTTCAGGTACATTAGCTAGTTGTACAGAGCCTACAGCCCAACCAAACAATTTAGTTTTTGGAACTGTTACCTCTAATTCCATATCTGCTACATTTACGGCCACTACTGCTGATAAATACTTAGTTGTTAGATCAACCAATAATACACTTAGTGCTTCTCCTGTAGATGGAACTGCCTATTCTAATGGCACATTGCTTGGTGGTGGGGTTGTAATATACACAGGTGCAACTGCTGCATTTACTGATAATGGTTTAAGTGCAAACACAACTTATTATTATTTTGTATTTGCTCTTAATGACGCAACTTGTTCAGGTGGGCCGAATTATTTTACAACCAGCCCTTTACAATCTAGCACATCTACGTTACCAATACCAGGCTGTACTACACCTGCAGCCCCTACTGCATTAATATTAAACCCAGCAAATACAAGCATTTCAGGTTCATTTGCAACAGCAAGTGCTACAAAATACTTAGTAATTATTAGTACATCAACACCACTTACAGTATCGCCAAGCAATGGAACAGTTTACACTAATGGACAACCTTTAGGAAATGGTACTATTGTAAGTTATAGTACAGGCTTAAATTTTACAGCTACAGGTTTAACAGTAAGTACACAATATTATATTTATGTATATTCTTCTAACGAAAACTGTACAGGACAACCATTTTACAGCTCCTTATCATTAAATGGTAATACAACAACAACCAACAATAGTACTGGAATACCAGCAGGCTATTATGATGGGGCTGCTAATTTAAGTTGTGCTCCACTAAAAAATGCATTAAATACGATAATAACCAACGGACAAACTGCTCTAACATATAGTACCATTGATGATGTGCAAATGCCCATTGTAGATACTATAAGAAATGATGCTGGTAATGGCCCTATTATATGGGATATATATTCAAACAATAATAATGGAGTTGAACCTTTTGTATTTAGCTCAGCACAAGATGTAAATGGTGGATTTTGCGTTGGTGGCTTAGGAGGATCTACTGAAGGGAGTTGTTGGAACAAGGAACACACATTTCCTAGAAGCTGGTTTAAAATAACTGCAGGTGGATCTACCTACACACAACCAACCGAAGCTGATTTATTTGTAGTAAGAGCCACAGATAAAGTTATTAACGGGCAAAGAAGTAATTTTCCTTATTCTGTAGTTAGTGGAGCTACAACATATCAGTTCCCAGCAAATGCATCAAGCTATCCTGGAGTACCTACACTTGATAAATTAGGCAACTCAACAAACGCAGCAATAACAGGTACTGGGTTTGAACCAAATGATGCAGTTAAAGGAGATATAGCCAGAGGATATTTTTATATTGTTACTAGGTATCAGTCTAATATTAGTAACTGGGTTACTACAAACGGTCCTGCTACAGAAGTAGACCAAGTGTTAGATGGTACAACAAATAGTGGCACATATCCTTCATTGCTAATTCCTTACCTAACTATGTTATACAACTGGCATTTAGCTGACCCCGTAGATGCAAAAGAAATGAACAGAAATAACTTAGTGTATTCTCAGCAAAATAATCGTAATCCATTTGTAGATCATCCAGAGTATGCTGCATTAATGTTTCAATGCACAGGTGTTGTGCCTGTTACTATTATTGATTTTGTTGGTACAAATAACAAAGATAATGTTCTACTAAATTGGTATGCTACACAAGAAACTAGTTTTAAAAATTATGTAGTAGAAAGAAGTGTAGACGGAAGAAATTTTTATAAAATAGGAACAGTAGAAGGTAGAAATTTAGCAAATTATAGTTTTACAGATGATAAGCTTCCTAATACACAAACAGTATATTACAGATTACAATTATTAGATATTGATGGGAGAAGTAAATTCAGCAAAATTGTAGCTGTAAAACTTAACAATAACTTTAGTAATGCTATAGTATACCCTAACCCAACTTTAGATAATAAGTTAACTATACGCTTAAATGAAACATTAAATAGCAATAGTGTTTTACAAATTGTAGATGTTACTGGTAGGCTATTACAACAACAAACTGGTTGTGTTTTTTGGATGTC
>JANMAV010000019.1:0-9885 GCA_031360055.1 Ferruginibacter sp. | reverse complement strand
GAATTTGCCCAAATGAACAGAGGGGTATCGTTTGATGATATTGTTTTAGAGAGGGAGATACTTAAAAAATTTGGGTAGTTATTTAGCCTAGTGTTCTTAATGATTCTATAAAAAGTTGAGTTGTTGTTGAGCCATAAGCTCTGTCAAATTTGTAACAACGGGTTTTACCCGTTGAATTAACCATCCACTTTAAACCACCCAACCCGTAACTTTGTACAAATGTTTAACCAATACGATATAATAGTAGTAGGGGCCGGCCATGCAGGTTGTGAAGCGGCCGCAGCAGGGGCAAATTTGGGTAGTAAAGTGCTACTCATTACCATGAATATGCAAACCATTGCACAAATGAGTTGTAACCCAGCTATGGGGGGCATTGCCAAAGGGCAAATAGTAAGAGAGATAGATGCACTCGGTGGGTACAGCGGCATTGTAACCGATAAAAGCATGATACAATTTAGAATGCTTAACCGTAGTAAAGGCCCAGCCATGTGGAGCCCAAGGGCACAAAGCGATAGAATGTTATTTGCCCAAACTTGGAGAGAAATGCTTGAGCAAACCCCCAATGTAGATTTTTACCAAGATGCTGTAACAAATATAATAGAAGAAAATGGAGTAGTAAAAGGAGTGATTACAGGGCTAGGGCATAAAATTTATGCCCACTCCGTAGTGCTTACTAATGGTACTTTTTTAAATGGTGTTATACATATTGGGGAGAAAAACTTTGGTGGTGGCCGTGTTGCCGAAAAAGCTGCCACTGGCATTACAGAACAATTGGTGAGCCTAGGGTTTGAAACAGCCCGTTTAAAAACAGGCACACCACCACGTATAGATGGCCGTAGCCTAGACTATACTAAAATGGAAGAGCAAAAAGGCGATGAGGAATTGGTTGGGTTTAGTTATGCTGAAAAACCAACACTAAAACCAGAGAACCAAAAAAGTTGTTGGATAACCTACACCAACCAAGAAGTTCACGACATATTAAAAACAGGTTTTGAGAGTAGCCCCATGTTTCAAGGGCGTATACATGGCACTGGCCCAAGGTATTGCCCGAGTATAGAAGATAAAATAAATCGTTTTGCTGAAAGGGAACGTCATCAACTGTTTGTAGAACCCGAAGGTTGGAATACAGTAGAAATATATGTAAACGGTTTTTCATCAAGCTTGCCGGAAGATGTGCAGCTAAAAGCCCTACGCAAAGTGCCCGGTTTTGAAAACTGCAAAATGTTTAGGCCCGGTTATGCTATTGAATATGATTTTTTTCCACCAACACAACTAACAGCAACTCTCGAAACTAAATTAATAAAAAATCTGTTTTTTGCAGGGCAAATTAATGGAACTACAGGATATGAAGAAGCGGCTTGCCAAGGCCTAATGGCAGGTATTAATGCTCACTTGGTAGTGAAGGATGAACCCCCATTCATCTTAAAACGCAGCGAAGCATACATTGGAGTATTAATTGACGATTTAATAAATAAAGGAACTGATGAGCCTTACCGTATGTTTACCAGCCGGGCAGAGTTTAGAACCTTGCTAAGGCAAGATAATGCAGACCTCCGGTTAACCGAATTAAGTTATCGTTTGGGCTTAGCCAGCCAGCAACGTATGGATAATGTATTAGAAAAACGCCAAAAAGTAGCTGAAGTAATTGAAATTATTAACCAACTAGGTATTAACCCTATAGAAGCAGAACAATTTTTAAAAACAGTTGACTCTGCCACCTTAGTTTTTAAACAAAAAGCCGCTCAAATTTTATTAAGACCAAATATAAATTTGGTTGATATGATAAAGTATATACCAGTTGTAAAAGAGGCTCTTGCTACATTTACAATAGATGTTTTAGAACAGGCTGAAATACAAATAAAATACAGTACTTATATAGAAAAGGAAAAAGAATTGGTAGAAAAAATGAGCCAATTAGAAAACTTAACTATACCCATTGATTTTAATTATGAAAAATTAATATCATTAGGCAACGAGGCAAAACAAAAATTTAAAAAAATACAACCACGTACACTTGGCCAAGCAAGCCGTATTAGTGGTGTAAACCCAAGTGATGTACAAATACTAATGGTTTATATGGGAAGGTAAATAAAAGGTATATATAATCTGTTTATTTGTAATTATTTATCTACCAAAATCATCTTGTATCCTCACTATATCATTTTCATCACTTGGGTATTCCACATCTGTATGTCTCCAAATTTCTGCAATTACGCCCCAGCTTATTGAGTCGCCAATTAACCGATGTCTTTCTCCTTGTTTTAATTCAATAATATCTCCTTTGTTTAACTCAATAATATCATTTTCTTCATCATTATCGCTTACCATAACTGCAGCTTCGCCGGCAATTAATTTCCAAATTTCAGCTCTACGATAATGGTACTGCCAACTTAATCTTTTTAATGGCGCTACTATCAATATTTTAGGACTTAGTTTACCTGCAATGGCTAGCTTTTGTTTGGTAAGGTGAGGAAAAAAATAGGTAATAAACTTTTCTGCATCGTGTTCATTTATTACTAAAAAGCCACCCCAGGGCCTTTTGTCATCTATACTTTCAATATTTAATCCTTTTTCCAAAATAAACTCTTTTACAACAGTAAAAACTCTTTCGGGAGATGATAATGCTTCAATTTGTATCATATAAAGTAGTTTATTGTGTGAAGAAAAATTAATGGAAAAACAAATTCAAAAATATGGGCTATTTTAATAATTCATATCTTTAAAAACGAAAGCGATTACCAAAATTAATTGAAAAAAAATATTTTTAACCTAGCCTCAGTATTTATTTTTACAACTGTAGTACTATTTACGGTAACTAAATTTAATGAAACAAGAAACATTTTATTTTACAAAGTAAATGGCAACAAAAATAAAGTTGAAATGTTTTGGAGAAATGAGAAAAATGAACCATTTAAAAATGTGGAAAATTTAAAAAAATGGCTCAATTTAAATAATAAAGAATTAATTTTTGGTGTGAATGGAGGAATGTATTTGCAAAACAATGAACCGCTAGGCTTATACATTGAAAAAGGAGAAATAAAAAAACAAATAGATACAGCAAACGGAGAAGGAAATTTTTATGTAAAGCCTAACGGGATTTTTTACATTCTAAAAAATAAGATTGCAGTTGTTTGCCAAACTAGCCAATTTAGTTGCAACGATAGCGTAGTGTTTGCAACCCAATCAGGCCCAATGCTTGTGATAGAAAATAAAATACACCCATCATTTAATAAAAAATCAACAAATGAGCAGGTAAGAAATGGGGTTGGTATTTTACCAAATAATGATATACTTTTTGCCATGGCTACAAAGCCCATAAATTTTTACAACTTTGCAAAATTTTTTAAAAACAAAGGGTGCAAAAACGCTTTATATTTAGATGGCTATGTTTCACGAACATATTTACCTGAGAAGCAATGGAAACAAACTGACGGAAATTTTGCTGTTATAATTGGACTAACGCAACAAAAAAACAACGACAAGTAAAAATTAATTATGCAACAAAAACTACTTTTCTTTTTATTTTTTATAGGAACATCATTTTATAGTAAAGCACAACTTACTGATAATTTTAGCGATGGTAATTTTACAACAAACCCCACCTGGACTGGTTCTGCAGCAGACTGGCAAGTAAATGCTAGCCAGCAATTACAAAGCAATAACAGTATAGTAAATGGAACTTTTTTTTTAAGCACAGCAAGTACATTGGCAACTACTGCACAATGGGAGTTTTATTGCAATCTAACATTTAATACATCTAGCACTAACTATGTTGATGTTTTTGTAACAGCATCAGCAAGCGATGTAACTGTAAATTCAACTACGGGTTATTTTGTAAGAATTGGTAATACAAACGATGAAATTTGCTTGTACAGAAAAGATGCAAACGGCATGAGTACAAAAATTATTGACGGCATAGATGGTATCACAAATACAAGCAATAATGTACTAAAAATAAAAGTTATTAGGTCTGCAACAAATGTTTGGTCATTATTGAGGGATGTTACCGGAACAGGCAATAATTATTTTACAGAAGGAACAGTTGCGGATGCAATTTTTACAACATCATCTTTTTTTAGTATTTTAATAAAACAAAGTACAGCTAGTTTTTTTCAGCGTCATTTTTTTGACGATTTTATTGTTCAAACATTTGTACCAGATATTACCCCACCAAGCATTATAAGCAGCACAGCTACATCAGCCACAATGGTAGATGTGTTATTTAATGAACCTGTGGAAGTTGCAAGTAGCCAAATGCAAACAAATTATTTAGTAAGTAATGGAGTAGGCAGTCCAATAACAGCAGTAAGAGATCTTGTTAATCCAGCTTTAGCTCACTTAACATTTGGCACAAACCTTCCAATTCGTACAGCATTAACGTTAACAGTTAATGCTGTTAAAGATCTTTCTGCAAATACTTTAAATAATGGAACTAGCCAATTTATTTATTATGTACCCTTGCAGTATGATATTGTGATAGATGAGATAATGGCAGACCCAACACCTGTTGTAGGCTTACCAACAAATGAATGGTTAGAATTAAAAAATGCAAGCACATTTCCAATAAATATTCAAAATTGGAAACTTGGTAAATCAACCGGAGAGAGTGGCAATTTGCCAAACTACATTATACCAGCTGGCGGCTATGTTATTGTGTGTACAGGCACAGCCGTTGCGGCAATGAGCCCATTTGGCCCTACAGTTTCAGTTACAAGTTTTCCTTCTTTAAATAATGATGCCGATAAAATTTACATAAAAGCACCACAAGGTTTAATTGTGCATGCAGTAAGTTATACAGATGCATGGTACAAAAACGAGCTAAAAAAAGATGGTGGGTGGTCGCTAGAAATGATTGATACAAAAAACCCATGTACTGGCTTTACAAATTGGGCAGCAAGTATAGACCCAAGAGGGGGAACAGCAGGAACAAAAAATAGTATCGATGCTGTAAATGCAGATGTTACAGCACCAAAATTATTAAGAGCATATGCAACAAATGCAACACAAATAACTTTAGTTTTTGATGAGCCACTTGATAGCACAAAAGCAGCTATTAACAGCAACTATACAATTAGCGATGGTATAGGAAATGCAAATACAGCATTACCATTATCAATATTATTTGATAGAGTACAACTTACCATAGGCACAGCTTTAAATGTAAATACTATTTATACAGTAACGGCAAATAACGTAACTGATTGTGCAGGCAATAGTATAGGCAACAACAAAACAGCTAAAGTTAGTGTTGCAGCAAATATTGATAGTTTTGATATAGTAGTGAATGAAATTTTATTCAACCCAAAACCCAATGGGGTTGATTATGTGGAGCTATATAACAGAAGTAAAAAAACAGTAAACTTAAAAAATGCTTATTTGGCAAATAGAAACACCGCTGGTACTATTGCAAGTATTACACAATGTAGCACCGAAGATTATTTATTTTTTCCTGGAGATTATATTGTAATAACGAACGATGCAGCAATTGTAAAAAGAGACTACTTGGTTACGAACCCCAATGCATTTTTGCAAGTAAGCAATACACCAAGCTTTAATGATGATGCAGGAAATGTGATAATTTTAAATGAACAAGGAAAAATAATAGATGAAGTAAATTATACAGATAAATGGCAATTTGCTTTGATAAATAATAAGGAGGGGGTTGCGTTGGAAAGAATTAATGCAAATGAACCTAGTGTGCAAAGTAACTTTCATAGTGCAGCTACTAGTGTTGGCTTTGGTACACCTACTTATAAAAATTCCCAAAGCACAGAAGCGGTTGTTATTAAAGGTGATATAACTGTGAGCCCAGCAATAGTAAGCCCTGACAATGATGGGCAAGACGATATAGCCACAATTACCTATACCTTTACAGAGCCAGGTTACGTAGCTAATATAACAATTTTTGATGCCGTAGGTAGACCAATAAAATATTTACAAAGAAATGCTTTGTGTGGTTTAAATGGTTTTTATAGATGGGATGGCTTAGGAGAAAAGCAACAAAAATTACCAGTTGGATTATATGTTATTTATACTGAAATTTTTAACCTACAAGGAAAAACAAAAAAATTTAAAAACACAATTGTGTTGGCAAAAAAATAATGCTATAACAATTTAAAGGAATCTTTATCTTTTAAAAAAGGAAATTGA
This sequence comes from Ferruginibacter sp., assembly GCA_031360055.1. Classification (GTDB taxonomy): domain Bacteria; phylum Bacteroidota; class Bacteroidia; order Chitinophagales; family Chitinophagaceae; genus Ferruginibacter. Next base: position 3,735 of record JANMAV010000019.1, on the reverse strand, counting down.
TTTCTTACTTCCAAAAGGCTATTTGGTAAAAGAGTATGTGTGTAAACATCTTCTTCATCAAATTTTTGATAAACAATAATTCCTAATGGATCAATAATAATTGAACCACCATTGTACAAAATATCATTAGCATCTTTTCCAACACGGTTTACACCAATTACATAACACTGGTTTTCTATTGCTCTGGCACATAGTAAAGTTGTCCAAGTTGATATTCTTTTTGCAGGCCAATTGGCAACATTTATTAGCAAATCATATTCAGGGGCATCATCAACAGTATTGCTCTGCCTAGCCCATATAGGAAAACGTAAATCATAACAAACCTGCAAATTTATTTTCCATCCATTTGCTTGTGTAATTAATCTTTTTGTACCGGCAGCAAAAACTTTATCTTCTCCTGCATAGGCAAAGAGGTGCCTCTTGTTATATTGAGCAATTTGGCCATTGGGCAATACCCAAACTAACCGGTTATAAAAAGTTTCATTTTCAGCAATTATCATACTTCCAGTAATTATAATGTTTAACTCTGTAGATAATGCTTGTAACCATTGTATTGTAGAGCCCTGCATTGTTTCAGCAACCAAATTTGCATTCATTGTAAAGCCTGTAGTAAACATTTCGGGTAAAACAATTACTTGAGTATGCTTAGCTACGGCTCTTATTTTTAGTTCAAATAATTGTACATTAGCAGCACTGTTTTGCCATTGTAAATTTGCTTGTATGCAGGTAATAGTAAGCGGTTTCATAATTATAAAGTTAATAATAAATTGGGGCTTTGTAAAAGCACAATTAACATAAAAGAGAAAATGCTAAAAGCAAAATTTATATATTCAAACAATATAACACCTGCAATTATTAGAGCAGTTTTTTTTGCTGGCATATTTTTATTAGCCAGTATTTCGTATTTCACTTATACTAAAAATAAAGAGTTAATTATCCAATCAGAAAATGTTAACCATACTAATATAGTAAAGCTTTCGGTACTGCAAAACCTTACCAACCTTACTGATGCCGAAACAGGATATAGAGGTTTTTTACTAACAAAAGATTCTGTGTTTTTAGAACCTTATTTAAACGCTTTAAAAAAAATTCCAATTACACTTAATAAAATTGATTCTTTAACTAGCAATAACAAAAACCAAAACATTGTATATGACACCTTAAAATTAATATCTAACAAAAGAATAGCGCTAATAAAAAGTTTTGAAAAAAACTACGAAAATATTTCGCAAAATCAAATATTAATTAATGGCAAAAAAGAAATGGATGCATTAAGAGCTACCACAAATAGAATGATAATAGAAGAAGATAGGCTACTTAAGTTAAGAACAGAGAGCCTAACAAAAGCGTTGAGTATAACACCTTTAATTACCATTCTTTTATCTATTTTAGCAATGGCCGTGTTGAGTTTTCCGTATTTTAAAATACTGTACGATTTAAAAAAATCAAAAGATCTTCAAGAGCAGTTAGCAATGTCAGAAAAAGTATTAATAAATAGCAACACAGAGCTTATGCAGTTTGCATTTGTGGCAAGCCACGATTTACAAGAGCCCTTAAGAAAAATTCAAACATTTATTAGCCGAATAGCTGAAACAGAAACCACAATTTCTGCAAAAGGGTTGGATTATTTTGGAAGGATAGATAAATCGGCAAAAAAAATGCAACAGCTAATTTTAGATATTTTATCATATTCAAGGTTAAACAATCAAGTACAAAAAACAGAAAATTTAGATTTGAATAATGTGGCTTATGCAGCTAAGTATCAGCTAGAAGATGTGATACAGCAAAAAAATGCTACGCTGCACATAAACCATTTGCCGAGTGTGCATGTTATTAAATATCAGATGGAGCAAGTTTTTACCAACCTAATTGGTAACGCACTAAAGTTTACAAAACTTAATGAAGCACCTGTAATAACCATTACAGCTAACATAAAAACATCGGATCAAATTAACCACCCCTTAAAGCACCAAGAGCAAAGCTACCACTGTATATCAGTATCAGATAATGGAATTGGGTTTGATGAAGAGCATGGCGAAAAAATTTTCAACATATTTAATAGGCTACATGCAAAGGAGGCTTATGAGGGCAACGGAATTGGATTGTCTATCGTAAAAAAAATTGTGGAGGCTCACGGGGGCTTTATCATAGCAAAGTCTGCAGTAAATGAAGGGGCAACATTTGAAATTTATTTACCGCTTTAAATGGTATGAAATAAAAAAAGGTATACTGTTTAAAAAACAGCATACCCACATTCATTTTATAAAATTAAAAAAAGTTTTTATTTGTTTATTTATATTATTCAGCCTCGGCCACAACCTCTTTTACTTCAGGTATCATTCTCTTCATCATACCCTCAATACCAGCCTTAAGTGTAATCATACTGCTTGGGCAACCACTACAGCTACCCTGCATCATTAAGTTTACTTTACCAGCTTCGTAACTTTTAAATTGTATTGCTCCACCATCCATTTCTACAGCAGGTTTTACATAGTTTTCTAACAGCTCTTTAATTCTCTTTACAACATCTTCATCATCTGCATTTACCTCGTTGCTGCTTACGGTAACCCTGCTAGCAATTTCTTCCTCATTCACAACTGGTTTACCCTCCTCTAAATACTCTTTTAAAAATTGCTTAATGGTAGGTATCACATCTTGCCAATCTCCGGTATCATTTGTTTTGGTAAGCGTAACAAAGTTGCTAGCAATAAAAACAGATTTTATAAATGGAAAACTAAACAGCTCTTGTGCAAGTAATGAAGCAGTTGCACTAGCCTCATCAGGAAAATCAATACTCTTACCAGGATATAGGAGCTTGTTTGCCACAAACTTCATAGTTTCAGGGTTTGGGGTCATTTCAGTATATATACTTATTATTGGGTTGCCTGTTTTTATCATATAATTAAAATTTAAATAGAAAATGTAAATCTATTTGGCTGTAAAATTAGTCTATTATTAATAAATACAGGCCACTTTTAGTACCAATTGATGTTTAAACAATGTAAAAAATAACTATTTAATAACACTTATTTTTTTTTAAACAAATTTTTTATGTAAAAAAATAATTTTACATTAGCGGTGCATTAGCAATGTAAGTGGTTTGATGAACTCAATTTAATTTATTAAGAGTGTAAAACTAACGACTCACATTATACGTATTTAGCAAACTTACCCTATTGTTAAAGGAAACTTAACATAGGTATTCACAATTTATTTAAACCAAACCACTATGAACAAAAAATCTACGATTTTTTCAACAGGGCTTTATAAAGCATCTGTTGTTTTCTTTACGAGTACGCTTTTCTCAGCAACAATGTTTGCACAAAAAGCAACCGATTTTCAAAAAAGGCTTAATGAAGATGTAAGGGTTGAAAAAGCCATTATGAATCCAGAATTGGGTACTCCATCTTTAATTAGATTAGCCCAAACATCAAAAGTTACTTTAACAGATGTACCTACCGTTTTAAAACAAATGGTTGGAGCAGATGCAAATGTGCAATTTGTAAAAATTGATTCAAAAGGATCAAATGCTCTTAAAGCAACAGCTGCAGCGCCTAAAGAAGGTATTAACACTGAAAAGTTTCAGCAATTTTATAAAGGAGTAAAAGTACAACATGGTATTTTTAATGCTTTAATGAATGGAACTAAAACTGAATTGTTGAGTGGTGAATACTATGACCTAACTAACGTGAGTGTAGCACCTACTCTTACAGAGGCAGAAGCATTGGAATTTGC
>JANMAV010000015.1:0-2122 GCA_031360055.1 Ferruginibacter sp. | reverse complement strand
AGAAATGAAAACTTTAAACTATATAGATTTATTTGCTGGTGCTGGTGGTTTATCAGAAGGATTTATTCAGCAAAAATTTAACCCTATTGCCCACGTTGAAATGAATAAATTGGCTTGCGATACCCTAACAACAAGGGTAGCTTTTCATTACCTAAAAAAAAATGGTTTACAACATTTGTATTATCAGTATTTAAAAAATGAAATTACCAAAGAAGCATTTTTTAATAACATTCCACAGCATTTATTAGATTCTGTAATAAATACTGAAATTTCTGACAAAACTATACCTGATATTTTTTCTAAAATAAATAAGCAACTTAAAAATAATAATGTAGATGTTATTATTGGTGGGCCACCATGCCAAGCATACTCAATTGTGGGTAGAGCTAGAGACCCCAATAATATGGCTGACGACCCTCGTAATCATTTATATAAACAATATGTAAAATTTTTAAACGAGTACCAACCTAAAATGTTTGTTTTTGAAAACGTGCCCGGTATGCTTTCTGCAAAAAATGGTGAGTACTTCGATAAAATAAAAAACGCCATTAAAAAACAAGGCTATTCTTTTGACTACAAAGTATTAAATGCAAAAGACTTTGGGGTATTGCAAGATAGAAAAAGAGTTATTCTTATTGGTTGGAAAGATGATTTAAATATCCAATATCCAGAGATTAAACCTTTAGAACAAAAATACAAAATCCTTAAAGATTTATTTTCAGATTTGCCAATATTACAAAATGGTACAGGAGCAATGGGAGTTGTGAAATACAAAAATAAAACTACAGAATATTTAGCTTCTACTGGTATAAGAAACGGAATTGATTTTACAACACAACACATTGCTAGGCCTAACAATGAAAATGATTTAGAAATATATAGAATTGCGGTTGAACTGTTGCAAAATGGTAAAAGATTAAACTATGCTACCTTGCCAAAACGATTAATTAAACACAAAAACACCACATCATTTACTAATCGTTTTCAAGTAGTAAATGGCAACGGTTTATCACATACCGTTGTAGCACATATTGCCATGGATGGTCATTACTATATACACCCCGATATAAAACAAAACCGTTCAATAACTGTAAGAGAGGCAGCTCGTATTCAATCATTCCCTGATGATTTTTATTTTGAAGGTGGTAGAACAGGTGCATTTAAACAAATTGGTAATGCTGTGCCGCCTTTGATGGCTGAAGCTGTATAAAAAAACAATGAAAATAAAATGACTATATGAAATTTACACAACAAATTGAAAAGCTAAAAAGTAATCAGAAATTTTTACAATCTCAAATTGAAATTGATGTGAAAGATAAGTGTTCTTACATCATTGAAGTTGGTGCATTAACTGTTTCAACTAATGAACATGGTAAAGTGATTATTGAAAATTCTATTCAACCAATGCAATTTTCTGAAAATGCTACTTCTGAAATTTTGACTTTGAGTTTTAAAAATGGGAAAAATGAAACAATAAAACCAATTGTTTATGGAAAAAATAATTGGTATAAAAATAGACTTAAAATGGTTGATGAAGGAATTAAATCATTAGAAAAAATTTGAATTAATGGCTAAAGTAAATTTATGGACAAGAGAAGAATTGATATTGGCTTTTAATTTATATTTAAAATTGCCATTTGGGAAAATGCATACTAGAAATATAGAAATAATTGAGCTTGCAAAAATTACAGGGCGGTCAGTTAACTCAATAACAATTCGACTTACAAATTTTGCTTCTTGCGATCCATATCACCAAGCTAGAGGTGTAAAAGGAATGGTTGGAGGATTAAAACAATGTCAACCAATATGGGATGAGTTTTTTCTTAATAAGGAGAGTTTGATTTTTGAAAGTGAAAAAATTTTAGCAGAAATGCAACACCTTACTATAGAAACTAAATTCAGTGACTTGTTTTTGGATATTAAAGATTTGAAGGGAGAAGTAAAACTCCGAGAAGTTAAAACAAGAGTAAATCAAAATGTCTTCAGACAAATTGTAATGTCAAATTATTCAAGTAAATGTGCAATAACAGGTATTGATATTCCTGAATTATTATTTGCAAGCCATATTGTCCCTTGGTCAAAAAACGAGAATGAAAGATTAAATCCTGAAAATGGAATTTGT
>JANMAV010000298.1:0-11067 GCA_031360055.1 Ferruginibacter sp. | reverse complement strand
ATGACTCTTGGGCAATAATTGAAAACTTACGTACTATAAATAATGCTGTAAAAGGTATAAAGTTTCAACGCAATTATGGTAAAAGTGCTGCACTTAATGAGGCTTTTAAAGTTGTGCAAGGAGATGTAGTTATAACCATGGATGCAGATATGCAGGACTCTCCAGATGAAATACCAGCGCTACGAAAAATGATTATAGAACAAAATTTTGACATTGTAAGTGGTTGGAAAAAAGTACGATTCGATAATAAATTAACCAAAAATATTCCTTCAAAGTTATTTAATGCAGCTGCAAGACGGAGCAGTGGAATACAATTGAACGACTTTAATTGTGGTTTAAAAGCATATAAAAAAAAGGTAGTAAAAAGTATTGAAGTATATGGAGAAATGCATCGCTACATTCCAATATTAGCCAAGTGGAGTGGTTTTAGAAAAATTGGTGAAAAAGTAGTTGAACATAGACCTCGTAAATATGGTGTAACTAAATTTGGTTGGGAGCGATTTGTGAACGGCTTTTTAGATTTAGGATCTATCATGTTTGTAGGTAAGTTTGGAAAACGACCAATGCATTTTTTTGGCCTTTGGGGCACTGTATTTTTTATTTTAGGTTTAATAACATTCACATACCTAACCATATCAAAATTCTTTTTTGATTATACTGGCCTTACCCAAAGACCATTATTTTTCTTTGCTTTATTTGGTATGACAGTGGGTATACAATTATTTTTAGCTGGTTTTATTGGAGAGCTTATAGCTCGTAACTCACCTGAGAAAAACAGCTACTTAATTGAACAAAAAATGGGCTTGTGAGCAACAAAAGTATAGTAATTATTGGCCCAGCACACCCATTAAGAGGAGGCTTAGCTACTTTTAATGAAAGGCTAGCTAGGCAATGCATACAGCAAGGTTTTAATACAAGTATATTTACGTTTTCATTACAATATCCGGGTTTTCTTTTTCCTGGTACAACCCAATATAGCAGTGCAGCAAAACCTACCGATTTAAAAATACAAGTTTGCATAAATTCAATGCTGCCAACCAACTGGTTAAAAGTTGGATATCAATTAAAAAAACTACAGCCTGATTTTATTATTGTACGGTATTGGTTACCTGTTATGGGCCCATGCTTAGGTACAATATTACGTATTGCAAAAACAAATAAACACACAAAAGTTATTTGTATAGCAGATAATATAATACCTCACGAAAAGAGAAAAGGAGATACTGTATTTACAAAGTATTTTATTAAACCGGTAGATAAGTTTATAGTAATGAGCCAGCAGGTTTTACATGATTTAAAAAAATTTACAACAACAGCTCCAGTACAATTGGTACAACACCCACTATACGATAATTTTGGAGAGAAAATATCAAAAGAAAACGCTTTAAAAGCAATAGGAATTAGTACATCAAAAAAGATAATATTATTTTTTGGTTTTATTAGAAAATACAAAGGGGTAGATATTTTGTTAGATGCCATAGCATTGCTAAAAAACAAACCGATAGCACAACAAATAAAAATACTAATTGCTGGAGAGTTTTATGAAGACAGTGCTCCATTTAATGAGCAAATAGCTACACTTGGTATAAAAGATATGCTGATATTAAAAACTGATTTTATACCTGACAATGAAGTTAAAAATTATTTTTGTGCTGCTGATGTCGTTATCCAACCCTACCGCAATGCAACCCAAAGTGGTGTAACACCCTTAGCATATCATTTTGAAATACCAATGATTGTAACCAATGTAGGTGGCTTACCAAGTTTAGTACCAAATAATATTGTAGGCTTGGTATGTGAGCCAAATGCTCAAGATATTGCCAATTGTATTGAAATGTTTTTTACAAAAAATCACGACCAATTAGTTAAAAATTTAATTGAAGAAAAGAAAAAGTTTAGTTGGCAAAAAATGGTTGATGCCATTACAGAATAAAAACTACTCAGAAACTTATTGTTTCAATTTGAAGAAAAATTCACTTTCTAATCTTCTAAAACTTTAACACATTATATTAGCTCATTGCAAACACAATAAATGTTTTTTGAACATGTATGTACCAAATTGTATATTGCTAGCAAATAACTAACAAATCTTTAAAATTTTAGTACATGATTTATCGTAGTAAAGCACCTTTACGCATAGGTTTGGCAGGTGGTGGCACAGATGTAAGTCCGTATGCAGATATGTATGGAGGAGCAATTTTAAATGCAACAATATCATTATTTGCCCATGCAAATATTGAACCCAACAACACCCAACAAATAACCATTACTGCTGCTGATAGAAACGAAACAGAATCACATACTAACCAGTTATCATTACCAATAAACGGACACTTAGATTTATTAAAAGGAGTGTATAATAAAATACAAGAAGATTATCCCTTTACACACAAAGGCTTTAGCCTTACAACCTATGTAGATGCGCCAGCAGGTTCCGGCTTAGGCACATCATCTACGCTGGTGGTTGCCATTGTTGGTGCATTTGTAGAAATGCTAAAACTTCCTCTTGGCGATTATGATATTGCCCATTATGCATTTGATATAGAAAGAAATTATTTAAAATTATCTGGCGGCAGGCAAGATCAATATGCTGCTACATTTGGTGGTGTAAATTTTATGGAATTTTATAAAGATGATAAAGTAATAGTAAACCCGTTGCGTATAAAACCACAATACATGCATGAGCTTGAAAATAATTTACTGCTTTACTTTACTGATACATCTAGAGAGAGTGCAGCAATAATAAACGAGCAAGTAAAAAATGTACATGGCAATAATGAAAAAAGCATTGATGCTATGCATAATTTAAAAGAGCAAGCACAACAAATGAAGGAAGCTTTGCTTAGAGGCAAAGTGAATGATATTGGTGCTATTTTGGATTATGGTTTTGTACAAAAACGAAATATGGCTGCCAAAATAAGCAATATTGATATTGAAAAAATTTATGCTGCTGCAAAAAATGCTGGTGCTAGTGGAGGCAAAATTAGCGGTGCAGGTGGTGGTGGTTTTATGATTTTTTATTGCCCTGCAAATACTAAATATGCAGTAGTAAATGTATTAAATAATTTTGGAGGGCACTTAAAAAAATACAGCTTTACAAAATATGGGCTTACAACTTGGAGTGTATAATTTAATTGAGTGTTGATATTTTATTATAAAAAACAACAACCTTTTTTAATGTATTAGAAGTATTACCAACAAAATTAACAACTGATAATTTATAAAATAACCACCAATAGTTATTTTTACAAAAAAAATTATATGCAACAAATAAAATCTATCATTGAGCAGTCTATACTTGTTAAGCAACAATTACTGGCCAATGATAATTTAATACAAACTATACACAGTTGTGTAGATATTATTACTACAGCTTTTAAAACCGGAAATAAAATTTTATTCTGTGGTAACGGTGGCAGTGCTGCTGATGCTCAACATTTAGCTGCTGAGTTTAGCGGTCGTTTTTATAAAGATAGAAAAGCATTACCTGCTGAAGCATTGCACAGCAACAGCTCGTACCTTACAGCAGTTGCAAATGATTATAGTTTTGATGTAGTTTACGAAAGACTTGTGGATGGTATTGGTATTGAAGGTGATGTGTTGGTAGGTATCAGCACTTCTGGCAACAGCAATAATATTATTAATGCCATAAATATTGCAAATAAAATTGGTATGCATACCATTGGTTTTACTGGCCAAACTGGTGGTAAGATGGCTACTATTTGTAAACACTTAATAAATATACCAAGTACTGATACTCCAAGAATACAAGAAAGCCATATTTTAGTAGGTCACATTATTTGCCAACTGGTAGAAGAAAAATATTTTTAATGCCTGTAACGGAATGTATAATTTTAGCTGGTGGCTTTGGTACTAGGTTACGTAGTAAAGTAGCTGATGTACCAAAATGTATGGCACCTGTGGCTGGCAAACCCTTTATACATTGGGTTATACAGCATTTGATCTCACAAAAAATTTGCAGTTTTATTTTAAGTGTTGGCTATTTACACCAGCATATAATTAATTTTGTAGGGGCTACTTATCCTAACCTTGATGTAAAATACTGTATTGAAGATGAACCGTTAGGAACAGGTGGTGCTATTGCTTTAGCAATTGAAAAGTGCACAAGCAATCAAATTTTGGTTGTAAATGGCGATACTTTGTTTGAAAACGATATAGAAGTTTTATGTAATGCACATAATCATAGCAAAGCTGCATGCACACTCGGTTTAAAACCAATGATAGAATTTGATAGATACGGAAGTGTAGAAATAAATAATGAAAATAAAATTACTGCCTTTAACGAAAAAAAATATATAAGCAGTGGTTTAATAAATGCAGGAGTGTATTTAATAGATGTTGAAAAATTTAAAAGCCTGCAATTACCCAATGTATTTTCTTTTGAAAAAGAATTTTTAGAAAAATATTATCAAAACTTAGCGATGCTCGGGATTGTAAACGAAGGTTATTTTATTGATATTGGCATACCTTCAGACTATGCAAAGGCAAATGAAGATTTAAAACTAAAACACCCATGATACCATTTTCAGAAATTGATGAACAATGGACACTTTTTTTAGACAGAGATGGTGTTATCAATCACGAAAAATTAGATGATTACATACATACTTGGGATGAATTTATATTTTACGAAGGCGTATTAGATGCTTTTGACATTTTTGCAAAAAAGTTTGAAAGAATTATTATTATTACCAACCAAAGAGGTATTGGTAAACGAGTAACAACTTTGCAAAATTTAGTACAAATACACACCAATATGAAGCAGCAAATTGAGCAACACGGTGGAAGAATAGATGCTATTTATTTTTGCCCAGATGTAGATACAAATAGCGTAAACAGAAAACCTAACACAGGAATGGGTTTACAAGCCAAAGCCCAATTTAATGAGATAGATTTTACTAAAACTATAATGGTTGGCAACACCTTGAGCGATATGAAATTTGGTAAAAACTTAGGTACAAAAACCATTTTTTTGCCAACTACAAGGCCAGAAGTTTCGCTAGATGATATTTTGATAGATGCAGTTTACCCATCCTTAATAAGCTTTGCACAAGCATTATTATAAGTTTAAGTTAAAGATGCACAAGTAAAGCGTTGCATACTTAAAATAATCATTTCATTTAATATCTTTATTGCATGAAAATAATAACAGCATTTTTATGTTCCATACTATTTTGCGGTGCATTGCTTGCACAACGAATACCTGCTGCTGATTATAAATTTTTACAAAAAAAAGAAGATTCTCTAAAAACTGTTGCTATAAAAATAATTCAAGGAAGAAATTCAGCAGATCGTTTTTTGGCTGATAGTGCATTTACCAGAATTTTTGTTAGGGCATTAAAAACAAATAACTCTTTCTTTTATCCTTTTGACAGTATCATCAATATTTCAAAATTATATTCACCGGATAGTGTTTTTAGAATTTACACTTGGCAACTTGTCATTAACGAAAATACTATTCGGCAACATGGGGCAATACAAATGAAAATGGATGATGGAAGTTTAAAAATTTTTAGCCTAATTGATAAGAGCGATGTTACCACAAACATGAATGACTCTATAGGAGATAATAAAGGTTGGATGGGAGCTGTATACTATAAAATAATACAAAAAAAATTCAATAATCGTACATTTTACACACTCATTGGTTTTGATGAAAATAGTATTAAAAGTGACAAAAAAATAATGGATGTACTAGAGTTTGTTGATAACAAACCAATTTTTGGCAACAAGCTCTTTGTAATGGAAAAAGAAAATACTTTCTATCAAAAAAATGCCTCAAGATTTATAATGGAATTTAAAAAAGAAGCTACTCCAAGGCTTACTTACGATGCAGAACTTGATGCGGTGGTTTTTGATGAATTGGTATCAGAAACTAATGAACCCTTAAAAAAATGGACTTTAATACCTGATGGTGAGCAACAAGGTTTTAAATGGATAGATGGGAAATGGATACATACTAAAAATTTGTTTGCTGGCATACCAACACAAAAGTATATTGCCCCAAATACAATTAGAGATGATAAAGGAAATTTAATAGAAGCAAATATTAAAGGTGGTGAAATAGAAAAAATTACTCCCCCATTATAAACAAAAATTAGACTACAAATTATGAGTAATATAGAAACAGCAACACTTGGCACAGGATGTTTTTGGTGTACAGAAGCAATTTTTCAAAGAGTAAACGGTGTACAAAAAGTTGTAAGCGGCTATAGTGGTGGCGATACTGAAAACCCAACTTATAAAGATATTTGCACAGGTACTACAAACCATGCTGAGTGCTTACAAATTACTTTTGATAAAAGTATATTGAGCTTTCAAGATTTATTAAAAGTTTTTTTTGAAACCCACGACCCTACTACGTTAAACAGGCAAGGTAATGATGTAGGTACACAATACAGAAGTATTATTTTTTATGCAAGTGAGGAGCAAAAGAACATTGCAGAAGCGTACAAAAAACAACTAAATGATAGTGGTACATTTTCAAATAAAATAGTTACTATTATTGAGCCCTTAACTATATTTTATGCTGCTGAAGGTTATCATCAAAATTATTACAACCAAAATGAAAGTGCAGGTTATTGCCAATTTGTAATTAGGCCAAAAGTTGAAAAGTTTTTAAAACAACTTTCCATTAAATCCTAAAATGAATTTTAACAAATCAAAAATTTTAATTAGCAACAGGAGTAACTTTATATCCTTGCTTTTTCAATAATTTTATTAGTCCATCTTTACCAAACAAATGTGCTGCACCAACAGCAATAAAAATATTATTATTTGGCAAAATATTTTTTAATTGTTTAACCCAATTTTCATTTCTGTTTTTTAATAAAATATCCATATCTGCCATATCTGCAAAGTTTTTATCATTAGCTATAGCCATTAAACTATCTGTTTGTTGTGCCTTATATGTGTTTACCATTTTAATAAAATACTTGGTATAGCTTTTTATACTATCAATTGATTTTACAAGCTCATTTGCTTGTTTTTGATATGGTATACTATCAAAAACTCCTGCTTGAAACTCAATGGTTTCAAAACCTTGAACTGGTTTTTTTTCATTTTTTGCAATAGTTAACAGCTCCATCTCTACACCACTTGTAGTTTTGCAAGCCATCATTTTAGGGTATAAAAAAGAGCTTAATAACATTGGCTTCATTTTACTAAAAAAACTGAGGTTAGCTTTTAAACTATCCTTAAAAAAATTACTTACTTTTTCATAATCTGCAGCTGATAAATAATCTTTCAGCGATTTTCCTCCATGCATTTGCATGAATTGCATACCCCCTAAAGTACTTTTGGGGTCGTCTAAATCTATTTCAAAATACAACTCCTTACTTGCTGTTATTGCTTCTTTCAGGTTATCGCTAAAAACTATATCATCCTTACAAAGCAAATGAAAAGTACCAAATAAATAACTTGGTTTACTAAGCCCTTTTCCAGTTATTTTCCATAGTAAAGTATTGTTGTTACTAGTTTTTTGTAGTGTAGCTGCTTGCTGTGTATATCCATTAAAGTGGATAAAAAATAACAACAATATCAAGATTTTTTTCATGTAGTAACTTTTGTATGTAAATTAAATTGTTGTAAACTACGTATTAAGAGTAGAAATTCTAAACCTTTATATTAGCTTAAATTAAAATTAATTGATCACCCTTTCCAACCTTCTTGCTCTAAAATCTTGGTTACTCTTTCTTCTACTTCATTAACAAGTATTAATGGTGGGGCATGGTGAGGTTTTATTCTAGCATCTAACATTACAGTGCTGCAGCCCCAATGTTTATTTTCTATTTTTTCATTTGTGCCATATATATCGTGGCTTGGGTTTGTACGTGTAAATGCAACCCATAAAAAATTATTTAAATTGGCGGCAGTAAATACAGCATCATCACATAAAATAACCATAGGGTATTGATGCATATCCTTATCATTTTTTTCAAACAAGTTTGTTATTTCTAAAATTTGATTTTTTGCTGCACCATAATTCTCAAATGCATCCAATTGTATGGCTAATACGCCAGGCATTATTAATGAAGCTATTATATTTTGCAAAAAATTTGGCACTACATCTCCTAAAGTTCTTTTTACATCTCCATTTGCAGCAAATACAACTTTACTACCACTATTAATGCTAGTGCCTGAATAATCAAGCGTATCTATTGTGGTGTTGGTATAAAAATGTATATCTCTTTGCAAGTTTATTCGCTGTAAAAGGTATATAAAATATCCTTGTATATCATGTGTGTGTGTTGTATTGCTAGCATCAGCTGTAATAAACAAAAATTTGGCTAAGCTTAACTGTCCAGTTCCTAAAATGTGGTTAGCAATGGTTAATATTTCTGCAGGTTGTGTAGCAGGCGTATAGGGTGTATACCTTTCACTTCCAATTGCCAAAAGCAAGGGGTGCACCCCAGCAGCATCTACAGCGTTTACCTCTATTAAACCTGGTATTTCGTTTTGCAAAGCTGTACCTGTAATACTGTGTATTAGTTGGCCAAAACTTGTATCTTCTTGAGGTGGCCTGCCTACTACAGTAAACGGCCAAATAGCATTTTTACGAGCATACACTTTGTGCACTTTCATTACAGGGAAATCGTGTTGCAAACTATAGTATCCTAAATGATCTCCAAATGGCCCCTCAAGTTTATTTTGTTTTGGCATTACTGTACCCGTAATTACAAAATCAGCATCAGTGCTTATACAAAATCCATCATCATAGCAATATCTAAATCTTCTCCCTCCTAATGCACCGGCAAAAGTTGCTTCACTTAACCCTTCGGGCAATGGCATTACAGCAGCAACACTATGTGCAGGTGGGCCACCAGCAAATATACTCACTTGTAAGGGCAAGCCTTTAGCGTTAGCTTTAGTTTGGTGCACTCCAATACCTCTATGTAGCTGGTAATGCAATCCAATTTCCTCATCTTTTACATAATGGTTGCCAGATAATTGTATTCTATACATACCCATGTTGCCATTCATTATTCCTGGTTTATCTACATCTTCAGTATATACTTGGGGTAGGGTTACATAAGCCCCACCATCCATTGGCCAATGCACAATTTGTGGTATATTGCTAATTTTTATTTGTTGATAAAGTGCAGGTTTATTAAAAGGATTTTGTAATGGCAATGCTTTTAAACCAGCAAATAAAGTAGTAATATTTTTTAGTGGTTTTTTTATAGCTTGTATAGGGTTATTTTTAATATCAATTAAGTTACGAACGTGAGGTAACGTATTTTTAAAAATAAATTCACTTCTTTCAATTGTACCAAAAATATTGGATGCAGCTCTAAATGAAGATCCTTTAACTTTTTCAAATAAAATAGCAGGGCCTTTTGCCTCATGCACTCTTAAATGTATAGATGCCATTTCTAAATATGGATCTACTTCTTGTTTAATTCTTAATAACTGCCCATTTTTTTCAAGGTGCAACAAGCACTCCTCTAACGATGTATAAGCCATACTGCAAGTTAATTGCTACAAGTTGTTTTAAAAATAAATGCATTATTTTTTACTTATGTGGTAAAAAAAAGACTTGCAAAATTGCAAGTCTGAGAATATAAAAAATTTAATAAAATAATTTAAAATTTAATGCTGTCTCTTATTTTATCATACTCAGCTACTTTTTTTGTGTTACCTTTTACACCATAAATATCACTTAAGTAACCTACAGCTTGTTGGTAATTTACTTTTTGTTTTACAGTTAGATTGGTCATAGGCTGGTAATATGCAATAACTTTTTCTGCATAAGGTATTGCTTGGTCCATTTTAACTGTAGCTTTATCGTTCAATTCCTTTTTCTCTTTCACTAACTCAGGCTTTGCTGGTTTACCTTCTTTAATTAAACTAGCTTTTGCGCTGTAATAAGCAGCATAATTAAATAAATGGTTAGCCATTAGCATAGTGGCATCAATTGCCTTATCATTAGGTATGGTGGCATTAATAACTTGTGTAAGTTTTTCTAAATAGGCTGGGTTAGGGTTTGTAACATCTTTACCATAACTGGCATTATATAATTCAACAGCATAATTGTAACCAGTAGCAAAATTTGTAGGATCTTTCAACATACTTTCTTCATATTTTGCAAACATAGCATCCTTATTACCACTCTTGCTAATTTTATCTATTTCTAAATCATTCCAAAAACTATTGGCTGGGTAAGCCACTTTAGCTTTAGCAAGGAGTGATTGCAATTTTGCATCATCATTTTTTAAATTATAGTACGATGCTAAAAATGTATAAATATCTTCATTTTCTGCACCAGCAATATTTGCTTCTACAATTCTATTGTAATTTTTTACAGCACTTACAGTATCTGCAGCTTGTATGGCAGCTGCAGCAATATTCTTCACTAAAGCTGTATCTAGTTTATTCATTTTTATTTCATCGTAAACGTAGTTTTTCGATAGAATAAAATTTTCAATTTCTTCAGCTTTTACAAAAGAGTTGTATGCAGATACAAAATGTTTATCTCCAAATTCTTTACCAGCTAAATTGTAATACCCTAAATACAAATCTAAATAGGTAACATAAAATTCTCCTTTAAGCCTAAAATCTAGTTTATCTAATTGTTGGTTCATTTTTAGGGCATCAAAAGCTATTTGTTTGTATGCAAATGCATCAGCAGGTGCTGTTGCAGCATCTTTTGATATTGCATTATAAATTCTTGCTTTATAATACCAGCCATCTGAATTGTTTGCATTTTTAGGATTTTCAAGGTATTTGTCAACTGCAGCTTTAGCAGGCAGTAATTTCTGATCATTCATTAACTTACTAATCTCTTCAAGAGACTGTGCTTTTATGCTATGAACACTTAAAAATAGAGAACAAATAATTAAAATTTTTTTCATTTTTTTACTATTAATTTAGGGGTTAAAGTTATTGGTTTTATATTAAAATTTTGTCTTAATCCGATTTTAATTTATAAGGTAACGCATATCAAATAACATATTTTATGGCTTCATGTAATGTTAAAATTGTACCCAATTTATATAAAACTATAACTAACAATTTTTTATGCTAGTTTTCATAAATAATGCCAAT
>JANMAV010000024.1:0-49071 GCA_031360055.1 Ferruginibacter sp. | reverse complement strand
ACTATTACCTCTGCTACATTACTTGTATCGCTGCCACAATCGCCAGTGGCTACTGCGTAATAATATGTTGTGCCTGCTGTTGCTGTGCTTGGTGTAAACATCGCTGTCATGGCTACTTCCGTACCTCCCATGCTGCTATTGCTTGCATTGCTATACCATTTGTATGTTACATTCATGCCAGTTGCTGCTGCCGTGTATGTAACTGCTGCACTGTCTTTGCATACTGTTTGATCAACAAAAGCTACATTGGTAATGGTTGTTGTTGCATTTACTATTACCTCCGCTGTATTTGAACTAACTGTATCACAAGTACCTGCCACTACTACATAATAATACGTACTGTCTGCTGTGCTGCTACTTGGGCTATAGCTATTTGTGGTAGCACCTGTTATTGCTGCACCACCTGTATTGCTATTGGTAGCATTGCTGTACCATTGGTAGGTTAATGCTGTGCCTGTAGCTGTTACCGTTATGGCAGTGGTTGCTGCATTTTGACAAACCGTTTGTGTAGTTGGGGTTGGTTGGGTAGTTATAACTGTAGTTGCATTTACTATTACCTCCGCTGTATTTGAACTAACTGTATCACAATTACCTGCCACTACTACATAATAATACGTACTGTCTGCTGTGGTAGATAATGGAGTATAGCTTGATGTTGTTGCACCGCTTATTAAAGTACCACCTGTATTACTATTGGTAGCATTGCTGTACCATTGGTAATTTAATGCTGTGCCTGTAGCTGTTACCGTTATAGGGGTAGTAGCTGCATTTTGACAAATCGTTTGAGTGGTTGGGGTTGGTTGGGTAGTTATAACTGTAGTTGCATTAACCGTTACCGTAGCTGAGCCAGTTTGTGCTTGACTACAATTTGCATCTGCTACATTAGTAATTGTATATGTAAATGCACCACTTGTAGTAGTTGGTGCTACTACTGTTACGGTATCTTTTCCTGCTTGGGTAGCAACTGTAAAATTATTACCTCCTAGAGTATAACTAAATACATAAGGCGATGTCCCATTATTGCCCGTAAATAATATTCTTGGATCAGGTGTGCTGTTTTGGCAAACAGTAGTTGTGCCTTCTATTGTTGCTGTTGGCCTTGCATTTACTGTTACAGTTGCACTGCCTGATAAATCAGTAGATGTAGCTGTACAGTTAGCATCCACCAATGTAGCTATGGTATAAGTAGTAGTTGTTGTTGGGCTTACTTGTACGGTAATTGTTGGTGCTGTACCGCTGAAGCTTGTACCATCGCTTAAGGTACCAGTTATGGTGCCTGATCCTGTTACTGCTATGCTTAATGTTGTGGTAGTGGTTTGACCATTGCAGTATGTACCCATACCACTTAACATGGCTGTTGGCCTTGCATTTACTGTTACGGTTGCACTGCCTGATAAGTCAGTAGATGTAGCTGTACAATTAGCATCCACCAATGTAGCTACGGTATAAGTAGTAGTTGTTGTTGGGGTTACTTGTACGGTAATTGTTGGTGCTGTACCGCTGAAGCTTGTACCATCGCTTAAAGTACCAGTTATGGTGCCTGATCCTGTTACTGCTATGCTTAATGTTGTGGTGGTGGTTTGACCGTTGCAGTATGTACCCATACCACTTAACATGGCTGTTGGCCTTGCATTTACTGTAATAGTTGCAGTACCTGTTTGAGCCTGTGCACAACCATTGGCATCGGTAACCATGGTTAAGTTATAATTAAAAATACCTACCGTTGCTGTAGATGCCATTACTGTAGCCGTATTGCTGCCTGAAGCAGTCATAATCATTGCATCAACATTATTTATATTACCTGCAAATGTGTATGGAGATAAACCGTTGGCAGCTGTTAATGTAACAATTGGCAATGGAGTAGAATTGTGACAAACACTTGTGGTGCCAGAGATTGTTGCTGTAGGAACTGTGTTGATAGTTACTGTAGCAGCTTGACCTGTTATAGCACGGCTACAAGTATTGGCATCTTTTACATTTGTAAGGTTATAATCAAAAGAACCTGCTGTGCCCGTTGGTGCTGCCACAGAAACGGTATCGTTAGTAGTGGTAGTAACCATAAAAGTGCTACCACCATTTATGTTGTACGAAAAAGTGTAAGGCCTTGTACCAGTATTACCTGTAAATAAAACTCTTGGCGATGCTGTATTTTGACAAGCTGCTGTGGTACCAGCAATGGTTGCGTTTGGTTGTGGGTTTACAGTTACAATGGCTGATTGGCCAGTAATGGTTTTTGTGCAACTTGGCGTTGCATTATCACTTACACTTGTTAAAGAATAAGTAAATGTGCCGCTTGCAGTAGTTGGTGCTGCTACTGTTACACTATTGCCAGAAGTAGTAGTTATTGATTGTGTGCTACCTCCGTTTATTTGATAACTAAAAATATATGGTGCAGTACCATTGCTACCCATAAATGTAATATTTGGATTGCTGCTGTTTTGGCAAACCGTTGTAGTACCAGTTATTGTAGCAGTTGGTTGTGGATTTACTGTTACTGTTGCTGATTGACCAGTAATGGTTCTGCTACAACTAGGTGAGGCTGCATCGCTTACATTGGTAAGCGTATATGTAAATGTGCCACTTGTGGTAGTTGCTTGGCTAACCGTTACACTACTACCTGTGCTGGTAGTTACCATTTGAGTAGTACCTCCGTTTATTTGATAACTAAAGGTATATGGTGCTGTGCCATTACTGCCTGTAAAGGTTATACTTGGTGCAGGTGTGGTATTTTGGCAAACCGTTGTAGTACCAGTTATTGTTGCTGTTGGTTGTGGGTTTACAATTACTGTGTTAGTGATTGGTGTGCCCGAGCAGCCATTAGCTGTAGGTGTGGTGGTAAAAGTAACTGTTTGAGGAGTAGAGGTTGTATTAATTAATGAACCTGTAATATTTCCAGTGCCTGATGTTAAACCGGTTACGTTTGTTGTATTATTCCTTGCCCAATTAAAAACTGTACCCGAAACTGTTCCAGTAAACGAAATGGCAGTGATTGCCGAACCTGAACAAACCGTTTGTGTACTTGGTGTACTTGATACCGTTGGGGTTGGGTTAACCGTAATCGTAAAGATAGAATCAGGGCCAATACATAAACCGCTGGTAAATGGTCTAACTGTTACAGTAGCTGTAATTGGTGTAGTACCGTTATTGGTGGCTGTAAAGCCAGAAATTTGAGTAACACCCTCACGATTAACTAAACCAACTGATGCACCTCCAAAATATGTAAATGTTGTACCAGTTGGTGTGCCTGTTAAAGGAACAGCTGCCCTAGTTACGCCATTACATAATATTAAATTAGGTAAAAAAGTAGTTACCATCGGTGTTTGATTAATCGTTACTGTACTCGTTTGGCCAGTAATTGCTCTGGTACAAGTATTAGCATCGGCAACCATTGTAAGGTTATAATTAAAAGTACCTGCTGTGCCCGTTGGTGCTGCCACAGAAACGGTATCGTTAGTAGTGGTAGTAACCATAAAAGTGCTACCACCATTTATATTGTATGAAAATGTATAGGGCCTTGTACCAGAATTACCTGTAAATAAAACTCTTGGAGAAGTAGTATTTTGGCAAGCAGCAGATGCATTGGCAGAAATAGTTGCGTTTGGTTGTGCATTTACAGTAATGCTACCCGTTGCTGAAACATTGGTACAACCACCTGTTGTAGTTACAGTATAGGCAAACAAACCTGTTTGTGTTGTTGTACCACTTATAGTAAAAACCCCGGAGCTATATGTACCCATAATGCCAGCAGGCAGACCAGATACCGTAGCCCCTGTAGCACTACCACCTATATTATATACAATTTGGGTTATAGGTGAGGCTACACAAGCTGATTGGTTATCGGTATTAAATGCAGAAGTTAATATAATACTAGGTGAAGCTTGAACAGTAATACTTTTAGATGAAGTAGCCGTACAACCAGTGCCGATGGTATATATAATATTAGCTGTACCTGCACTTTTACCAGTTACTACACCTGTATTTGCCACTACAGTAGCTACTGCCGTATTTGAACTTGACCATGTACCGCCAGGAGTACTAGATGTGTATGTAGTTGTACTATCTATACATATAGGTGAATTTCCTGTAATAGTACCTGCATTTGCAACCGTTGGAGCAACAGTTACCGCAGCAAAATTAGAACTAACTCCAGTATTATCACAGGCACCTTTAATTACAACATAGTAATATTTGGTACCCAATGCATCTGTTGGAGGGTTGTACGTTGATTGGTCTGCACCATTAATGCCAACACTACCTATTTGACTAGGCACTGTATTGTTTACAAACCATTGATACGTAAGTGCAGTACCAGTTGCTGTTACACTTAATGTGGTTACCGCATTTTGACAAACTGTTTGTGTTGCCGTTGGCTGCATGGTAATTGTAATAGGTATTGGCTTAAATACATACACAACCATTGATACATCGTTACCACAGGTACCCATTGCCCTACAATAATAAAATGCTGTATCATTATTTGTTGGTGTAGGCGGTGTGTATGACGTAGTAGTTGCGCCAGCAATTAGGCTACCGCTGGTATTAGAATTAGTTGTGTTGCTATACCATTGGTAGGTGTTATTAATACCAACAGCAGTTATAGTAATGGCAGTTGGTGCTGCACCATTACAAAGAATTTGAAATGACGGACCAATGCCTGTAACCCTTGTTGTTGGGTTTACTACAACAGTAGCTGTATTGCTGGTAACCGTACCGCAAGTGCCTGTTACTATTACATAATAATACGTAGTATTTGCAGTTGCTGTTTGCGGAGTGTATGTTGCATTGGTTGCACCTGAAATTAGTGTGCCACCAGTATTTAAATTGGTTGCATTGCTATACCATTGGTAAGCTAACCCTGTGCCTGTAGCAGTTACTGATAAATTAGATGGTATTGTATTTTGGCAAACTGTTTGGGTTGTAGGTGAAGGCTGAGATGTAATAGAGGTAGTTGTACAACCAGTTAAATTAATTGTTGAGCCATTTTTAAATCTTACAGTTGTTCCTGCAGCACTTGTATTTGAAGG
This sequence comes from Ferruginibacter sp., assembly GCA_031360055.1. GTDB lineage: Bacteria > Bacteroidota > Bacteroidia > Chitinophagales > Chitinophagaceae > Ferruginibacter. The sequence goes on along the minus strand of JANMAV010000024.1, from coordinate 44,047 downwards.
TATAAAATACAATACAATTGATTTACCTGCAGCTACGGTTACATTGCCTGAAAACATACTAGTAGAGGCACTTCCAGTTACAACTTGGCCAGCAGTGCCAAAATTAGTAACTACCCCTCCATTATTACTATATTGTACAGTCAAAGTTGCACTACCTGAACTTATTGTAGATAACCAAGTTAATGAATTTAATGTAAAAGAGTGTGTTGCGTCTGCTGAAATCGTTTGTGTATAAAATGCATTTGCTGTGAAAGATGTGGTGGCGTTAAGCGTATTAAATCCACTGCCACTTATACCGTCTCCAGCAGATGCACAAGCTACCCCACTACCTCTAGTTAGGTTAGAAAATGTTACACCTGTTGGTGGTGTAGACCAAATTGCTGTTGGAGTTGCAGGGCAAGTTACAGTACCTTCCCCACTCAAGGTTATTGTCGTCTGCCCAAAACTTTGTTGCATACCCAATGCAAAAAATAACAATATGCCTACCAGTATATTTTTATATCTATTTAGTTTCATAACCGTTGGTTTTGTATGGGTTGTATTGTTGGTACTAATAGTTTGCATAGTTTGGTTGGTATACATGGTAAAATTGTTGGGTATAGTAAAGTTGTGCTGTGGTATTGTAGGCTTTGCAATTAACTGCAAAGGTTTGCAGGTGTACGTACTGTTGGTTATGTTGCGGTGTACAGGTATATGCATAAATAACATTTAAAAAGTAATAGCTTGGTGAGTTGGCATGTATATAAAAACAACATGCCCATATACCCAATACACAACTAGCTATACTAGCTGCTTATTTGATAAGCCTATACAAATAATAAAATTTACATGATTTTTAATAACCAATAACTACCTAAAATGATGAAGATTAATTTGGCAAAAAATCTACACAATTTAAGGGTCGGATAAACAATTAGTAGTTGGTATTAAAATTACAGTTGCATTTTTTTAAACAACTGCATACAAAACTATGTTAAAACATTAACATATAATAATTTATTAAATTATTTTTTATTAATTTAATATACAAAATTGTGTAGTACTAAAAAATTAGAATAGTAGTAATTTTTTTACAACAAAGCGAAAGATGATTATAAAAGCAATGTAATTTTAATTGGTTTTTTAAATTTTTTACAACCCTGTATATACATTTACCATTTTTCATTACATAGGTTAATTATTTTTTGGCAAAATAATTTAATTGGTTATAAGCAGTTATTTTCGCTGCCATGATACCTATTTTAGATGCTGCTTTTACCCAAATATCTATACATACCGTTGGTAATAAATTGCTGGGTGAAAAGCTAACCCTATCTACCAAGCCCACCCAAATTGTAGATGAAACGCTAAGGCAATTGCTGCTGCAATATTTTTTATCTCCTTTTGATAAAACTAATGAGGTCTACAGCCTCTATCACCCCACGGGGGATGTGGGCTTAAACGAAATGAATCATTTTGCAGAAAAAATATTTGCAAACCCATCAACTTTTCATGAGCATAGTGCCGCTATTGCCAGCCATTTGTATGATGTGGGTAATCACCCCAAAATAAAAACCGGAGAGCTGTATGGCTGCTACTTTGATGCCTTGCCCATAGAAGGGCAAATGGTAGCTGCCATTGGTTTTTTTAAAAGTGAAAGCAAGGAACCCTACCTAACCATAGCCGCTAACCAACAGGAATATACCATTGGCTACCAACAAGAGGCCATTAACATAAAAAAATTAGATAAAGGTTGCCTTATTTTTAATACTAAAACCCAACATGGCTACACCGTATTGGTTATAGACCAAACCAATAAAACGGAAGCTGCCTACTGGATTGATGATTTTTTGAAACTGAAAATTATTAATAACAATTTTAACCAAACTAACACGGTACTAAAACTATACAAAAACTTTGTGCAGCAGGAAATGGATGAGGAATTTGCCCTGGATAAAACTGATAAAATAGATTTGCTTAACAGATCTATACAATATTTTAAAGAAAATGAAAAGTTTAACTTGGATAGTTTTAGCCACGAAGTAATAAATAATGAGCAAGGTATAGCCTCGTTTAAAGAGTATAAAACACAGTATGAGCAGGAGTATGAGCTGCCTATACCGGATAGTTTTACCATTCACACTGAGGCAGTAAAAAAACAGGCAAGGGTTTTTAAGAGTGTTTTAAAGTTGGATAAAAATTTTCATATTTATATACATGGTAATAATGAGTTGATTGAAAGAGGGTATGATGAGGGTAAAAAGTTGAATTATTATAAGGTGTTTTTTAGGGATGAGGTGTAGGGGGGTGGGATTAGGTGTTAGGAGTTGGTGGTTGCCGCTGATTAGAGGATTGGGGCAGATTTTTGATAATTTTTTTTGGAACGCAGATTTTGATGATTATTAAGATTTTATAGCCACAGATTTGATTGATTTTCTCAGATTTTTTTGGAACGTAGATTTTGATGATTTTTAAGATTTTTGTAGCCACAGATTTGATTGATTTTCTCAGATTTTTTTGGAACGCAGATTTTGATGATTTTCTCAGATTTTTGGAGGTTTTGTAGCCACAGATTTGATTGATTTTCTCAGATTTTTTTGGAACGCAGATTTTGATGATTTTTAAGATTTTTAAGATTTTTGTAGCCACAGATTTGATTGATTTTCTCAGGTTTTTTTGGAACGCAGATTTTTAAGATGAAGGCGATTACGAGCATTGTAATCAAACATCTCATATCTACCATCTCATATCTAATATCTACTATTTAACATCTACTATTTAACAACTACTATCTAACATATCATATCTAACTTCTCATATCTAGCAAGTGGATTCCGTGTTTTCCAAACTGTATTTGGATTGTTGTATGTTGGTATTGGTACTAAGGGCTACAAAACGGCTTGCTGCATACAATACAGGGGGAACTTTTCCTAGCCTTTCGGCTAATAAGTAAAAATGGCCAAATTCATTTACAACCTCATCTACCACAGTGTACATATCACCTTCGTACACCCAATCGCTTTTAGCTAATTTTTTAAGGTTTAATGGGTTTTTATTATCTATACACAATACTCTCATAACGGATATTTTTAAATGGTTTGCTAGTTTGTTGTTATTATATATTGTAAAATTAATTTGCCATAATACCACCTATTTACAATCAACTTTTTATTTTACCTTTCGGTAAATATTTTTTATCCACCTTATGCCAGTTAATAAAAGTGCTTTTTTGCGGTATCGAATTATTGATGGCTGCCTTACCAATACCTTACACAAATATCCTAGCCTGCACTACATTATTGAAAAAATAGAAGAACAGTTGGATGTTAGCCTATCGGCCTCCATGTTTAGCAAAGATTTGCAACAAATGAAGGCTACTTACAATGCCCCCATAAAGTTTGATAAGTACCACAAAGGATATTACTACACGGAGCCCTCGTTTAGTATTAAGGAGTTTCCGCTAACGCATAATGAAATTGAAGCCCTAGATATGAGTACCGCTTTGCTGCAGCAATTAAAAGGTACCCGTATTTTTCAGCATTTTGAAAATGCCATAAACAAAGTAATAGAGGGGTATAGACTTAGTGATATATTAGGCCAAAGCCAAACACAAATTTTACAGGTAGAAGAGCCCGTAAGGCAGGATAGTAGCCAATGGCTAGAAATAATTTTAAAAGCCATTGTAGATAAACAATGCCTAGACATTACCTATAAAAGCTATGAAGGCAGCCCCAAAGTGCATCGGTTTTCCGGCTATTTGCTAAAAGAGTACCGCAACCGTTGGTACGTAATTGGGCATAGCAACTTGCACAATACAGTGCTTATTTTAGCATTAGATAGAATAGTGACAGTGGTTTTTAGTAAAAGCCCATACCATACAGATGCTAGTTTTTTGCCGGCAAACTTTTTTAAATTTTCGCTAGGTATTACACAGTTGCACAATGCTACAGCAGAGCAAGTAATATTATCATTTACCCCAAAACAAGCCAAATACATACTTAGCCAACCCCTGCACCATAGCCAACAAATATTGCTGCAAAACGATGAGGAGTTGCAAGTAAGCCTATTATTATACCTAACTACTGAGCTTACCATGAGCATACTTTCGTACGGCAACGCTGTAAGGGTATTGGCACCCAAAAGTTTGCAAAACAGTATAAAAAATGAAATTAAAAAAATGGCTGCTTTGTATTAAGCTGCCTGGTTTACCTAAGCTTAAAAGCTATACCGGCAGCTGCAGTAAATTTTAAATTGCTATAGCTTACTTCACCAAATGGTGCTACATTATTATTTACAAAATATCGTAACCCAACTAATGCCTTGTAGCCAATGGGAGTTGGCAATGAGCCATTTTGAGCTTCAGTACCATTTTGATTTGTGTAAGAACCTTTCCAAATAGTGGCTCCTAAAGATCCTTTAATGTAAGGATCAAGCTTATCAGTTATATAAAAATGATAGGTAGTAGAGAGTAAAAAAGACAAGCCCGATAATTTGGCATTTATGGTATCTTTTCCACCAAAAAATGCATTATCGGTGTATTGTTTTTCAGCCTTAGCGTAGGATACCCCTACACCCAAGCCCAAATTTTCTTTAATTAAATACTCATAATCTACAAAAAATGGACCTACTTTGTTGCCATTGCTACTGCTAAATGCTGCACCAATAGAACCAAGGCTTAATAAATTAGCTACATTATTTGGTGCACCTATGCCTACTTGCAATACTTGAGATTTTTTCTTTAAAATTGGCGTTCCATCAAATGGTTTTTGTGGAGTAACTGCTTCTATTATTTGCCTTACCTGAGCCTTGCTTATTAAAGCAGCACTACTAAACAATAAAATGGTGAGTATGGTTTTTAGGGTATATAGTTTCATATTAATTTTGGTATTTGTATAAATATAGTAATAATAAGAAAAACAGGGTATTATCCCTGTTTTAATAGCAATTTTTTTGCCTACATACCAAACTTTCGTTTTAATATGGAGCTTTCAAAATGCGGTACGAAAAAAACTAATTGAAGTAGCTCAAGCTTCTTTTATTTTTTCTTATTTCAGATTATGCTGCAATTTTATTAAATATGAATAGCCTTTTTGTGTTTTTCGATAATTGTGTTCTTATTTTCGGTTAACGGTATAATAATTACAGTTAAGTTAAGTTTCTATTTTAAAAAACAGTTGAGACAGTACTCCATTATTTGTAAGTATTTTGGCAGCGTATGTTCCATTTGCCAGCGCTTGGGTAGAAATTGGTTTTAATATATCTACCTTTTTTTTGTTGATAACCACTTTGCCATCCGTATTAATAATTTCTAATTTTTTAATAGCAAATGGGGAGCTTATGTACAGCTTACGTGCCGAGGCTTTATGCTCTACTTGTATGGCAGATGAGCCAGTAGCCTCATTTGCCCGTACTGATGGGGTATATTGTACGTTGGCATTAAACCCAATAACCCGTAGCCGGTACCAATGCCTAACGGTATCTATTTTAGTATCAATAAAAGCATAATCTTTTAGTACAAAACTATTGGTACCTTCTACACTGGCAATGGCTGTAAAATTGATGTTATCTACAGATTTTTCAATCATAAAACCGCCTACATTAAACTCATTATTGGTTTGCCATGTTAAATATTGTTGGTTGTTGTTTAATTGTACGGCTAAAGTATTGAGAGTTAGATCAGCCTCAAAAGGGGTGTAAAAGGGATCAGTAAATTTGCTATTTATTTTTTTTAGTAAGGTGGTAGTATCGTACTGTACCACTGTGCTGGCAGTGCTGCTAAGGGTTGTGCTAGGTTTGGATATTTTTTTTAAAAGTATATTAAATAAAATACCTTGGGCTATGCTAGCAAATGTAAATTTTACTGTGGGCTTAGCTGTTGGCAGTGGTACAGTTATTTTGCCAGGTACTTGTGCAGTACTAGAAAGTGCTAGCAACATGCTTAATATAGTACAGCAATGCCTAAGCATTGCCGTACAGGTTTAAGGGAGAAGGGGTATTAAAAAATATAAATAGCATTGTTGTTATTGTATTAAAAACGATGCTACAAATTGTTATAGGTTATATAGGTTGATATAGCAATTTTTGATACTTTGTAAATAAAGTAAATATTAGTTAGTAGATTTTTTATTTTCGGCTAGTAAGCTGGTTTTGTGGTTAAAGCTACTTTATCAAAAGATAAGTTTAGATGCTAATCGGGCAAAACGGCCCAATAACAGAGCACTATACGGCGCCTGGCATCTTCAATTTTATAATCTTTAATGGTGGGTAAGGGTAGCTGCTCCCCACGGCCTTTACCTAAGTATTCAATTTTAAAAAGCTCAAAGCCATTTATCTGTGGGGTTCTATTTAAAAATTTTACGGTAAGTACATTTATTAGCTCCTGTGCTCTAAGTTGCGATAAAGTAGCGTTAAGATCTGCATTTGTAGGGTTTGTTTTGCCTGACTCTTGCTTTATTATTTCGTAGTTTACATTATCGTTATTAAACCTTTGCCCATCTGCAAAGCCTAAAATTACCAAGGTTGCGGTACGGGGAATGTTGCTGTATTTATTGGAAAAACTTATGATTGAGTCCAACATAGGAGCGAAGGATTTAGCTGCAATCTCTTCTTTATCTTTTGGAATAACATATTTGCCGGGGCCGTAAAAGGCAGCTAAATCAAACAAATTAAAGTTGGCAACGTTTAAGCCAGCTTCTAACATAAGCAGTACTTTCATACGCCTATTGTTAGCAGTTTTGTACTCCTCCAATAATTGCAACTTAGGTAGCACTACCGTTTCGTACTGTTCTTTAAATAGTTTTTTATTGCCCAATAGCTCTTCCAACTGCTTGGTTTGTTGCAGCAAAGAGTCTGTTTCTTTTTGTAGTGCTTGTATTTTTTTTCTGAATAGGCTGCTTAAGGTAGAATCTACCGTACCTTCTTTAAACTTTTTTTGCTCCACAGTAGCTATACTGTCAATTTTTTTTGCTGATGCTTTATTAATTTCTTTTATGGCCTGCACCCTTTTGGTAGATTGTGTAAGCTTTTTAGCCATGCAAGAGCTTAGGGCAACCAAGTAAAAAATTATTATTAAAATAGTATTAATTTTCATTGCACAAAATACGTTTATTGAGGTATTGGTTTTATACTAAAGCCATCATCATTGTTGGTTTGTGCAGGTTGCTTTACAGCATTTTGTTGTAGCTTTTTTTGTATAATTAAGTTATACAGTTTTTGCCTGTTGGCGGCATTGGTTAAATAGTTTGTACTGTTATTGATTTTAGTATTTGTTGCGGTAGTATCATCTACAAAATATAAAGCACTAAGCACAAACGATTTTTTATCGTTAAAATTAATATCGTTTTTGTTTAGTAGTAGTTTATCAATTTGGGTAGAATCTGCAACTTCTACTAACCTTGTGGACCCAAACATGGCTTTACTAAAATTTACTTTATCAAATCCCGATTTAAAAATTATTGCCAAGCAAATAACTGCTGTAGATATAATAATAAAATATACCCCCCTTACATATTTAATAAATGGCAGGTTGGCAAGTTGGGTTTTTGCTATATGGTTAGTATTTTTTGACATTACTATGTTTCATTAACGAAATTATGTACTGCAGTATTGCAATGTTGTAAAAGAAGTACTAATTTATTGGTTTCAGTTTGTACCAATGGCCATTCAATTATTTGTTGATGTATGGTATTGCTGAAACCTTGCAGTGCTACAACGGATGGTACATCATCATTTAATGGTGATACAGTAGAGGTAAAGTTGTGTACTATTTTTTGGAGTTGGGATATATTTTTCTCTTGCACGGCTTGTTGCAAAGCTTGTATTTCAGTAGGCATTTGTACACAGAGCTGGGTTAAAATTTGTTTTACAGCGGCTTCGTTATTATTACACAGTTTATATACATTGGATAAGCCCAATTTATTTATTGCAGTATTATTTATTGCAGTAGTTTCTTTTTTTGTTGGCCCTATGCCACAAATTTGAGCAATGTGTTGTAGCAGTATAGCTTGATCAATAGGTTTTGAAATATAATAATTCATACCAGCATCTAAGCATTTCTGTTTTTCGTTTGGTAGTACATGTGCCGTCATAGCTACAATAGGAATGGAGTTGCCAAATTTTTTCCTAAGCATTTTTGTGGCTTCAATACCATCCATTACAGGCATTTGCACATCCATCAACAATACATCTGGCAATGCTGTATCACAAAATTGTATTGCTTCTGCTCCATTATTTGCAAAAAGTAACGTTGCTCCAGTTGGGGTAAGCATACTTTCTAATAGCATTTGGTTCATTGCATTATCTTCAACCAATAGTATTGTTTTTTGCAAAAAGCTATTGGTATAATTTATACAATCAACATTGTTTTTTATTGACGCTGAGCTTTTATTTGCTACTACAACAAAGGGTAGGTTTATGGTAAATGCAGAACCCTTTCCCGGCACACTCTCTACCGTAATATTACCACCCATAAGTGCAGTAATTTTTTTTACAATAGCTAAGCCCAAACCTGTACCTCCTTGTTTTCTAGAAAAAGATGTATCTACTTGTTCAAACCTTTCAAATATGCTATAGAGTTGTAGTGCAGGTATACCAATGCCAGTATCAGTTACTGTACATTGTAGCCACTGTGTACCTGCTGTATTTTCTAACAAAGTTACCTCTATGGAAACCTTGCCTGCATCAGTAAATTTAATGGCGTTACCAACTAGGTTTACTAAAATTTGTTTTAGCCTAATAGCATCGCCACTTAAGGTGTGGCTAATGTTTTGCTGAACTGAGCATGTAAGCTCAATATTTTTTTCTTTTGCTAAGGGCTCAAAAAGAATGGCCAGTTCAGTTACCTCTGTATGTACATCAAACACGGCTTGGCTAATGGTTACATTATCTGCTTCAATTTTAGATAGGTCTAAAATATCGTTTACAATTAACAATAAATTGTTGCTACTAGTTTCTATTATGTTTGTATATTTTAATTGCTCTGTATTAAGTGTGGTGCCCAATAGCAATTTGCTAAAGCCTTTTAATGCATTCAATGGTGTTCTAATTTCGTGGCTCATGTTAGCCAAAAATCTGTCTTTAATTTCGCTATTTTTTTGGGCTAATGTTTTGGCTTTATCCAAATCATTAATAAGTAGCAATTGTTTTTTTTGGCGTCTTATAATTATAATTACCAATATTAATACCGCTATTAACGATACAATGGCCAAGGTAAAATTTAGTGTGGCTAGTTGGGTAGTAGCCACATTATTTTGAAGTAAATTATCTCTTAACAGTTTTTCTAATTGCTTTTGAAACTCAATAGCGTTGTTGTAAATGCTATCTCCTACATGTAAAGATTGTAAACTATCTGAAATGGTAGGTGCTGCCAAAATTTTATTGGTGCTATTATCATAGGCTGCCAAAATTTTAAATGATTCGTTTACTTGAGTATTTATTAAACCGGCAATTTTGTTTAGGCCACTAATGCTGCCGCTATCGTTCCAGGTTTTTTGTAAAATGGTGATATTGTAACCCAAGCTGGTTAACGAATCTTTAATATTATTTACAGCTGCTTGGTTTAGTGTTGGTTTAAATTTTAGGCTTACAATTCTTTTCTCTAATAATAGAGAATAGTTTACCAATTCCTCTAACTTATTGTTTGTAGTAAAAGTATTTGCAGCTTGTTTGTTACCGTTTTCTAATGCCGTTTGCGATGTATTGGTTATTACTTGTGTAACAGTAATAACAGCCATAATACCTATGGCTAATATCATAATCCAAACAAAGAAAAAGGTTGGTTTTTTCAATATATATAAAGGGGTTGGGGGCTATTTTTGTTTATAATTTAGACCTATAAAAAATGTAGTTTTTTTATGAGTTCTGGTTTTAAAGCTTCTGATATTGGGATGGGTGTATTGTTTACATATACCACATTATCTTCAATATATTCAATTTTATCGGTGGCTATTATGTAGCTTCTGTGTATGCGTATAAATTTAGATGAGGGTAATTTTTCTTCTAGTTGTTTAAGGGTAGAGTGGATGATGTGATATTTTTCAGCCAAATAAATTTTTACATAGTCGCCCTTTGCCTCTAACCAATACATATCTTTTAGTAACAGTTTTCTGAGTGTTTTATTTTCTTTTATAAACACATGGTCATCTTCTACTTTATTAAACACAGCATCTTTTTTATTTACCAATTCCGTAGCTCTGTTTATGGCCATCATGAGCCTTGATAGTTGTACAGGTTTAATTAAATAATCAGCTACATTCATTTCATAGGCCTCTTCTACATAGGCTTTGCTGGCCGATGTTAAAATGGCAATAGGTGCCGGCTGTAATGATTTTAGCAATTCAAAACCTGACATTTCGGGCATTTCAATATCTAAAAACAATAGATCTATTTCGTTACTTTTTAAAAAGTTACTTGCTTGTATGGCTGTATTAAATTCACCCAAAATTTGAAGGCTAGGCAACTGCATTATTTGCTGCTTTAGCATAAGTAATGCTACTGGGTTATCATCAATTAAAATACAGGTAAGGGGTTTACTGTTTGTCATTATAGATACTGCTTATACTTGTGGTATAAACAAATGTACCATTTACCAAGCAAGTATTTTTACAGCGGATAAATTTTTTGGATCTATTCTTCGTATCAAACTAAAAAGATGTTTAGTTTTTTTAATTAATAGTTATAACAATGATGAATTAGAGGCAGGTTACACATAAAAAAAAGCCCAACTTTTTAAGAGTTGAGCTTTAAAAATATATGCTATAGAGCCCCGTAACTATGGTACGGGGCTGTTAGCTCAATACAAAGCCCCCGTTAATGTAACGAGGACTTTAAAAAAATGTATGCTGTAGGGGAAGGGGTCGATCCCGTAACCAAGGTACGGGGCTGTTAGCTCAATACAAAGCCCCCGTTAATGTAACGAGGGCTTTAAAAAAATGTATGCTGTAGGGGAAGGGGTCGAACCTCCACGAGGCAGTTAGCTAAAATACAAAGTTCGGTGGTCGACCCCGGTCATCCCTACACAAGTGTAGGGATGGCTCTATATTTCGTTTGTCCTGTTATCCTCACCCCCGAGACAAGGGGGCATGTCTGCCAAAAATTTCATCACCCCACAGTATTGTTACCCTTTGGTAACCTGTTTGATAAATCAAAGATAGAAAATATATTCATAAGCTGAATAATTTTCAACATTAATTTATAAAATATAGATAATATTCATATATTTTGTACTTTTATTAAATACTATTTAAAAACTGATACTAAAATGGCTACTCCTTTAACTATTGACAAATTAGACAAGCAGATAATTAATGCCATGATGAACAATGCTGAGGTATCGTACGCTCAGCTTGGCCAACAGTTATTTGTAAGTGCAGGTACTATACATGTACGTATAAAAAAACTGCAAGAGTTAAAAATAATTACCGGCACCCAAATGATTATTAATAGCAAATTACTTGGGTATGATTGTATGGCTTTTGTAGGTATTTATTTAGAAAAAAGTTCGTTATACGATACGGTGGCAAAAGAGTTGAAAAAGATAAAAGAAATTGTACGGCTAAATTATATTACGGGTAACTATAGCATGTTTATAGAAATTGTTTGTAAAGATATTGCCCAACTTAGAAGAGTGCTACATGATGATTTACAAAAAATAAAGGGTATAGAACGTACTGAAACTTTTATATCGCTTGAGGAAGGGTTTAATAGAAAGCTGCCTGTTGTTGAGGAGTAGAGGTTTAGGAGTTTTCTATTTTTAACACATCAATTATCCTACTTTTCAGCGTTTCATAATCGGTATAACCCCTTGCTACCATATTAAATTTTGTATCGCTAGTTTGTATAAACACACAGGGGTAACCTGTTACTTGCAATTGTTTCATTAAAGAAAATTCATAGTAAGCCATTTCTTTATACTCTTCACTTTGTAACTTGTCGTAAAAAATTTCTGGTTGTATGCTATACTTTTCTAGCAAGTGGCGGTAGGTTTCATTGTCTGTTAAATCTCGGCCTTCAACATGCAGGGCATATTGTAAATCGGTTGCAAATTCCACAGCCCTTTCAGGATAAAACTCTTTAAAAATGCACATGGCAATGGATGGTTTTTCGGAGTTAGGATACCAGTCAGTATCATCAGGGTTATTGAGATGCCATAGATAATCATCGCCAAATTTTATACCCGTTGTTTCTTCTACATTTTTGTATGCACTTAAAATATATGGTGCTGCCAGACTAATGTGGGTAGGCTTTTCAGGCAAAATCATTCCTCCGCTTAACACATCTATTGGCAATATGTTTTTATAGGTTTCAGCAATTTTTTTTATTACTGGGCTAAAGCCGAAACACCAACCACAGTAGGGATCGTAGCAATAGAGTATTAGCCCCCTAAATCCCCCGATGGGGGACTGTTTGTCTCCAATTATTTGTTGGTTCATTATAAAATCATTTTTTTCACTTTCTTTTTTTGCAATGCTATTGTTTTAAAAACATGCAAATAGCAACTGCTACTTGTTCGCTTTTTTCTTAACGTGCCGCTCTTAATACTACCTTAATGTGCCTCCAACCAATTATCTCCCACACCTAACTCTGCCTCTACAGGTACATTGTTTGGAAGTACCAAAGCAGTTTTCATGCAATTTAATATTAAAGGCTCCATGGTTTTAAGTTCAGTTTTTAATACATCAAACACCAATTCATCATGTACTTGTAACAGCATTTTGCTTTTAAAATTTCCTTCTATGAGGGCTGCATTAATTTTAATCATGGCAAGCTTTATCATATCGGCTGCGGTACCTTGTATGGGTGAGTTTATGGCGTTTCGTTCGGCAAAGCCACGTACGGTGAAGTTGGCACTTGTAATATCTTTTAGCCAACGTTTACGCCCCATCAGGGTTTCCACATATCCATTTTCTTTACAAAAATTAATGGTATCGTCCATATACTTTTGTATGCCCGGAAACTCTTTTTTATAGTTGTCAATAATCTCTTTTGCCTCTGCCCTTGGTATGCCTAAATTTTCAGCAAGGCCAAATGCACCCTGCCCATAAATAATACCAAAGTTTACACTCTTGGCTTTATAACGCATTTCTTTAGTTACGTCTTTTTCCTCAACGCCAAACACTTTTGCTGCCGTGGCTGTATGTATATCTTTACCATTTTTAAAAGCGGCACACATATTTTCATCTCCGCTAATAGCCGCTACCACCCTAAGTTCTATTTGTGAGTAATCGGCAGACACCAGAACATGATCTGCATCTCTCGGAATAAATGCTTTGCGTATTTCTTTACCTTTTGTGGTACGTATAGGAATATTTTGCAAATTAGGATTAGTGCTGCTAAGCCTGCCCGTAACTGCTACTGCTTGTGCATAATTGGTGTGTACCCTGCCGGTACGTGGGTTCATCAATTCAGGAAAGGCATCTACATAAGTGCTGCGTAATTTGGTAAGTTCTCTAAAGGTTAAAATTTCTTCGCAAATAGGGTTGTTATTGGCAAGTTTTGCCAATACATCTTCTCCGGTAGCGTACTGCCCTGTTTTTGTTTTTTTGGCTTTAGGGTCAAGTTTCATTTTATCAAATAACACTTCTCCCAATTGTTTTGGGCTGGCCAAATTAAACCTTACGCCAGCAGTTTCATACACTTTTTCTTCGGCTATTTTTGCCTCTATATCTAGCTCTTTGCTGTAAGCTTTTAAAAAATCCATATCTATACGTATGCCCTCAAACTCCATATTGGTAAGCACCCTCACTAATGGATTTTCTACTTCGTAAAAAACTTTTTCTACTTCTTTAATTTTTAATTGTGGTAAAAAATTTTGTTTTAATTGTAGGGTAATATCGGCATCTTCTACAGCATATTCTTTGGCATCTTGCACAGCCACATCTCTCATGGTGCCTTGGCCTTTGCCTTTTTTACCAATTAACGATGTTATGCTAACGGGTATGTAGCCTAAATATTTAGCTGCTAATAAATCCATGTTACGTTTGCCTTCTGGCTCCGTTACATAATGTGCAAGCATGGTATCAAAAATATTACCAGCTAGTGCAAAGCCATACCATTTAAGCATGAGCAAATCGTACTTTAAATTTTGCCCAATCCATGTTTTTGCAATATCGTTGAACAATGGTTTAAAATGGTTTAAAAGTTGAATACAGTCCTCCTTATTTTCGGGGCAAGGCACATACCAACCTTCAGTAGGTTTTACGGCAAAGCTAAGCCCTACAAGGTCTGCACAGTTTGCATCTATGTGGGTAGTTTCGGTATCAAAACAAATTTCGGAGTGATTTTGTAGCTCAGTTACTAAAGCTTTTATATCCTCATTTGTTTGTACTAAAATATAATTGTGTGGGGTATTGGTTATATTTTTATCGGCTACAATAATAGTTTCTTCAGCGGTTTCGTTATCAGTATTATTAGTATAATTTGTAGCTATTGGGCTGCCAAATAAATCAAGCTGCCCATTGCCACTAGCACCCGTAGCATTACTGTATTCACTGCCCACTACCTTCTGTCGTTCATCGTCAGTCGTTTTCTTAGTTCCCAAAATCCTCTCCCCCATAGTTTTAAATTCCAACTGTGTAAAAATTTCTAACAGCAGTTCTTTATTCATGGGGTCAAGCTGATAATCTTCTTCTTGAAACTCCACTGGCACATCTAAAATTATAGTAGCCAATTTTTTGCTCATCATGGCATCGGCTTTACCAGCCCTTACTTTTTCGCCTAATGCTCCTTTAATTTTATCGGCGTTAGCCAAAATATTTTCAATGGTATCATATTCTTTTAAAAGTTTGGCAGCAGTTTTTTCACCTACCCCTTTTATACCGGGTATTTTATCTACAGCATCTCCCATTAATCCCAAAATATCTATTACTTGGTCTACCCGTTGTATATCCCACTTTTCACACACTTCTTTTGGGCCCATAATTTCTACACTACCACCTTGGCGACCCGGTTTATAAATTTTAATTTTATCGCTTACCAATTGGCCATAATCTTTATCTGGCGTAACCATAAAAACATCGTAGCCTACCTTTTCAGCCTGCTTTGCCAAGGCACCAATTATATCATCAGCTTCATAACCATCAAGCTCTACAACGGGTATGTTAAAACCTTGTATAATTTTTTTTATATCGGGGATAGATGATCTAATATCTTCTGGCGTTTCTTGCCTATTGGCTTTATAATCGGCAAAATCGGTATGCCTTTCGGTTGTAGCACTTGTATCAAAACATACGGCTATATGTGTAGGCTTTTGGTTGTTTAATAACTCTACCAAGGTATTGGTAAAACCGAATTGAGCATTGGTATTTCGCCCTTTACTGGTAATACGTGGGCTGCTTACTAAACTATAATAAGCCCTAAAAATGAGGGCATAAGCATCAAGGAGGAATAATTTTTTTTCTTGCATATTGGGGTAAAGGTAAATAAATGGTCTAATGCTTAAAAATGAAAAGAAATTTATATACAAAAATTAAAAGCAGTTTAATTGAAACAACAACTACTATTTAAAATTACTTTATCCATCATTCTTCTCTCCTTTTCACTATTAAAAACCAATTGTTTTCTAACGGCAGGTAACCCATATCATAACAAAAAAAATAAGTGTCTCCTTTTTTGTTGGTGTAGGTATGTGTGTGGTATTTAAATTGAAAGCCCTGTTCCATTAACTTATCCATGTGCTGTTTAGCAGTATCTAAGGGGGGCTTCATTGTACTTTCTAGTATACGTCGGTTTTTATTTAAGGCATTATTAATGTTACGTACAAGGTTTGTAGTGCTTGCCTTTAAGCTATTATTATACTCATTTCTACAATAATCGTTACAAAATTTTTTATCGGCTCGGCCTTTTACTGCATTGCCACAGTTAAGGCAAAGTACGGCTTGTTTTTGTGCTAACATACGCTAGTGTTGGTTTTAGGGGTAAAAGGTACAACTTATTTATGTAAGTACAACCGTTTACAAACGGCTATATACAACTATAAACGCCTACTTACCGACTACAGGTTTTGTAACAGCACACCTTTGCAATACCAAACCAACAAATGGAATGGTTTAAATAAATAAATTTTAAAACCGCTGGCTGTTACAAATTATATATTAGCAGCTGGCACAAACTTTTACATTATGTATGCATTAAAAAACAAAGTACAGTTAATTGGTAATTTAGGGAATGCTCCTGAGGTACGAAACACAGAAACTGGTAAAAAATTAGTTCGTTTTAGCGTTGCCACCAATGAGCATTATAAAAATGCCAATGGCGAAAAAATTACTGAAACACAGTGGCACAATTTAATTGCCTGGGGTAAAGTGGCGGATATTGCAGAGAAGTTTTTACTTAAAGGATCAGAAGTAGCCATTGAAGGAAAACTTATTAATAGAAACTATACTGATAAAGAAGGAAACAAAAAATATGTAACTGAAATACAAGTTTCGGAATTGTTGCTGCTTAGTAAAGCATCTAGCAGCATGGTAGCTTAATGTATATGAAAAATGTTAGGCTTATGTAAAGTATAGATTTACACATTGCCTTATATTGATTTTAAAACTTAAAGTATTTTTTTAGTTTTTTATATAGAATTAAAGTAATAAAATGTTGTTTCTTATTCTATATATTTAGTACAAAGTAATGTAGTATTTTTATACATTTTTTATTACCATTTTACAACATGAACCAAAGCCCAATTGCACCAACTATAGAACGTAACGAAGTGTTTGAATTAGCATTTCGTTTTGTAACAGAAACTGGTGAAAACATTTTTTTAACGGGCAAAGCAGGAACAGGTAAAACAACATTTTTAAAATACTTAAAAGCTAACTGCACCAAAAATACTATAGTGGCAGCTCCCACAGGGGTTGCTGCTATAAATGCAGGTGGTGTTACGCTTCACAGTCTTTTTCAATTACCATTTAGCCCATTTATACCTACACATGCTGGTAAAGAAGAGCTATTAGGTAAAATGAAATTTAATAAGCAGCGTATTCAAATGCTCCGAAAAATGGAGCTTTTGGTAATAGATGAAATTAGTATGGTACGGGCAGATGTAATGGATGCTATAGATACCTTATTAAAAAGTGTTAGAAGAAATTATAATATACCCTTTGGTGGGGTACAATTATTGTGCATTGGTGATTTACATCAACTACCACCAGTTGCACAAAACCATGAGTGGAGCATACTGCAAGAATATTATGCCTCACCATTTTTTTTTGATAGCCAAGCCATTAAAGAACAACAACCTGTTTTAATTGAGCTCAATAAAATTTATCGCCAAAAAGAAGAAAGCTTTGTGCAATTATTAAATAATGTACGTACAAATAATATGGCGGCAGATGATTTTGATTTGCTACATGAAAGGTACATACCTAGTTTTAGGCCAGCGTACGACGATAATTACATTACCCTAACCTCACACAATAGGCAGGCTGATGTAATAAACAATAATGAATTGGAAAAACTATTGAGCAGCCCTTTTGTGTATGGTGCCGAAATTGAAGGTGAGTTTGCAGAAAATATTTATCCGGCTGAATCATCTTTATTATTAAAAGTAGGTGCACAGGTAATGTTTATTAAAAACGACCCAATTGAAAAAAGATATTTTAATGGCAAAATTGGTGTTATAACTGAACTTGAAGATGAAAAGATTGTTGTGGATTGTGATGGCGTTTATATAAATGTAGCCCAAGATACCTGGGAAAATAATAGATATACCCTAAATAGAACTGATGGTAAACTACAACAAGAAACCATAGGAACTTTTACACAGTTTCCTTTACGCTTGGCATGGGCCATTACCATACATAAAAGCCAGGGCCTTACGTTTACAAAAGTAATGATAGATGCTGCAGCTGCTTTTAGTAGTGGGCAAGTATATGTGGCGCTTAGCCGCTGCACTAGTTTAGATGGAATTGTGCTGCTAAATAAAATACCTCAATCTGCCATTACCAGTAGCGAAAGGGTAACTAAAGGGCAACAACAATTAATGCACAAGGGCTCATTGGCTGAAAGGTTTGCCGGAGCTAGGCAAATGTATACTCAGTTAATATTAGAAGATGTATTTGGTTTTGCAGAAGCTGAAGATAGTTTAGATGCTTTAAAGCTTTACATTAATCTACATAAAGAAACTTTACAAACTGGCGCTATAGATTGGATAGAGACTTTGCAACAACAGTTTTTAATTGATAAAACTAACGGGGTAAAATTTATACGGCACATAAATGCAATGATGAAAGAAGAGGCGGTAATAGAAAAAAACCAAGCTTTGCAAACTCGATTATCAGCAGCTGTAAATCATTTTATACCACATATTGAATTGCTTTTACAAAACCTTAAAACACACCCACTACTTACGGAGCATAAAGAAACTGCAGATGTAATAAACGAATGGCTAAACAATGCTGCTATTAATTTTTACCTATGCCAATACAATATGCAACACTGTTTGCAAAACTTTACACTCAGTTCTTTTTTAGCTCATAAACTTAATTATGCACAGCCAAAATTTAATTTAAGTTGCTATGCTGTAAGCAAAAAATTAGCAAGGGTAGATAGTGTAAACCCCCAATTATACATAGCATTAAAGGCTTGGAGAGATAAAATTTGTGATGATGAAAACTTACCGCTTTACCTCATAGCTACACATGCTATGCTGGTTGATATTTGTACTTACTTACCTTTAAGCAATAGAGCACTACTACTTATTAGCGGTTTTGGCAAAGCAAAAATTGATAAGTATGGTGAAGAGATTACTGGCTTTGTAAAAAGTTATTGTGAGGAGTTTAATATAGAAACTAACATAGACGCTAAGGCTCCTACTCCCAAAAAAGAACGAAAGGTTAAACCAAAACCTACGGTAGAAAAACCAACTACACAACAATCAACTTATGCATTATTTAAAGGGGGAAAAAGCATTGCAGAAATTGCTAGTGATCGTAACTTAACTGTTGCAACAGTAGAAGGGCATGTAGCGGCATTAATAGAAACATCCGTTATAGATGTGACCGAGGTAATGCCAAAAGAAAAAATAGATGAAATAACTACTGTTGTAAAGCAACATGAAGGAAATACCTTAACTGAACTAAAAATTTTGTTACCCAACGTAAGCTTTGGCGAAATAAAAATGGCAGTTGCTGCCATTAAAGCAGCAAACAATATGGAACTTTAGTTTTAAATAGAGTCGGTACTGTTTTTAAAGCCTATCTTACCCTATGCTGCCAACAGATGTTAATGCCAACGATGTTTTAATTGACTCCTATGTAGAAAATAATGTGGGGATTGATACTAATTTTTTATCAGAAACTTTATGTGATGGGCTACGGTTAAATATTAAAAATTTACAGTTAGATGATTTGATGGAGCCGGCAGGCATAGGCAACCATACAGTAAAAGATACTGCACAAAAAATGAGAGGCGACAAAATTTATTGGATGGATAAGAGCCACGATAATATTTTTGAACAACAATTTTTACAACAAATAGAAGGTTTTATAAAAAGGCTAAACGAAACTTGTTATACAGGCATAAATGGTTACGAATTTCACTATGCAGTGTATGAACCTGGCAGTGGTTATAAACGCCATATAGACCAATTTAAAAATGATAGCAACAGAAAATATTCTCTTATAAATTATTTAAATGAAAGTTGGGTGGAAGCTGATGGTGGAGAATTATTATTGTACGGAAAAACTGAAACACAATCTATACAGCCTCATGCTCAAACAGCAATATTATTTAAAAGCAACCAATTGGAACACGAAGTAGCTAAGGCAAATAAAAGCAGAATGAGTATTAGTGGGTGGTTAAAACGGGAGTAATGTTTTTGTTTAGGGGTTTAGAGGTTTAGAGGTTTATTTTGAAGCTATTAGAACTCAAATTTGTTTAGTGATTTTTAAATTGTAGGTTTCTTTTTATTTACATATAACACTCTATATGCTACCCAAGCACTTATTAATATAAAAACGGAGCCCACTAAAAACGAAATACCTGAATAATGAAATGGTGCTTTAGGTGAAGTAAAGTATGAGAAAAGCCCCGTCATTAACATTGGGCCAAAAATTGAGGTAATGCTTACAACACTTGTTAATGCTCCTTGCAACTCACCCTGCTCATTTGCTGGCACATTGCCAGAAATTATTGATTGCAAAGCAGGGCCACAAATACCACCCAAACAATAGGGAACTAAAAACACAAACATCATCCATGTTTCTGTTGCAAAGCTAAACAGCATTAGGCCAAGTGCATATAATAACAAACCAACTAAAACACTTTTTTCGTTGCCAATTTTAGGGTTTATATATCTAATTAAAACCCCTTGCACTAAGCCAACCATTACACCAACTACACCCAATGAAATGCCTATCATTTTTTCGTTCCATTGTAATTTTTCAATTCCAAAATAACCCCAGTTACTTTGCACAGCATGAGATGCCATGTATATTAAAAAGTAAGAAATTATTAAGCCTCCCAATGCAGGGTATTTTTTTAATTGCACTAAAGATCCTAAAGGGTTTGCTCTCTTAATATTAAAAGGCCTCCTATTTTCTTTACTCAATGATTCAGGCAAAACAAAGTAACCATAAGCAGCATTTAAAAAACTTAAACCTGCTGCCACCATAAAAGGTATACGTGGGCTTAATGTGCCTAAAAGCCCTCCTATAACCGGGCCTACAATAAAACCTATACCAAAAGCAGCTCCAACCATCCCAAAATTTTGAGCCCTATTTTGTGGGGTACTAATATCTGCAATGTATGCAGTAGCAGTTGTTATACTTGCTCCTGTAATACCTGCTAATGCCCTACCTACAAAAAGCCATCCAATGGTTGGTGCAAATGATAAAAACAAATAGTCAAGCCCAAAACCCAACAATGATAAAAGTAACACTGGTCGTCTACCATACCTATCACTAAGGCCTCCTAACACAGGAGAAAATAAAAATTGCATAATTGCATAACTAGCTGTAAGCCAGCCGCCCCATTTAGCTGCTTGGCTCACATCGCCATGTATTAATTGCTCAATTAATTTTGGCAAAACAGGTATAATTAATCCCAGCCCTGTTACATCTAAAACAATTGTAAAAAAAATAAATCCTATGGCGGCTTTTTTGTTCATGAGTTTTGCTTGCGTAGGTGCAAAAATGAGGGTTTTATATTTTATGTTGTAAAAAATTTAGTTTAAGGTTTTTTGTGTTTGCACATAAAAAAAGTGGCTACCTTTTAAAATAAATTAAAAGCTAACCACCTGTTGTAAAACCGCCTCTCTGTAAACTATTGTTTTATGATTTTATTTGTTTGAATTATGGCTTTTCCATTCATTATTTTATATATGTAAACTCCTTTAGCAAGGCCTAAAGTTTGTATTGTATTTGTACCAGGCTGTAAGCTCTGTTGTTTATACAGTTTTCCATCAACCCCAAACAATTGTATAACCATGTTTATATTGTTGCCATTCTCTACAATAAAGCTATTGGTAAATACGGTTGGATAAATTTTTATAATAATAGCTTTTGTATTATCTACCCTTACAATATTGCTTAATGCAAATTTATTATCTATATCAATTTGTTTTATTTGATAATAGTTTATACCGTATTGTGGTTGATTGTGTATAAAGCTATAATTGCTATTGCCGCCTTGGTAATTTACGCTTCCTACATTGTTAAAAGTACTACCGTTTGTGCTATGTAGCACATCATACCTTGCTACATTTTGCTCATTGGCTACTTGCCAATTTACAGCAGCCGTATTGTTTTGTAACCTTGCTTGTACGTTTACAAATTTAACTGGCAACACAACCAATGGAGTTCCTTTTGTTATCCAAAATTCGCTAAAACTGCTAACCGTAAATTCTAAAAAGTAACCATCCAGGTAAGGTATTTTAGTAACTTGAGCAGGCTGAATGGTAAGGGGGGTGCCTGCTGTATTATTAGCTAAACTGAAATCTTCAATGGTACCACTAAATTTATATACAGCTATACTCCTTACTTGGTTAATTGATGGGTCAGCAAGTTTCCATGCATCAAACTCAGCTTGTGTTATAAACAACCTTACGGATACAGGTGCTGTAGGTTGATTTTGTACTTTTATTACAAAGCTTCTACCAAGGTATGAGTTACCATTATAGAATGTTGGAGCGTTGCCTGCGTTTTGGTTTACATCTACCGTTATATTACCAAGGTTTTGCCCATTATCATTTAACTCAATAATTCTATTACCACTTGGGTCATTTACTTGTATAAACGTTGCTGTGCCAGTGCTTACCGCCATACGCCCAATGTATGTGCCTGCACTTACGGGTGCATTGGTGCCAGTGTAAATGCTCACATCGTCTATTGCTAATCCATCTTGCACAATGCTGCCATTTGTTTGCAGTACAAATCGTATCCTTACACTACTCTTATTTGCCAATGCAGTAATTGGTAACAAGTGTTTTGCATTGTGAAAGTATGCACTATTACCCGTCCAATAATTGCCTGCGTTATTGTACCAACCAAGCCCTTCGCCTTGTGCACCTAGTTTGCTCCAAGTGGCACCTGCATTGGTACTAATTTCTACCCAAGCTTTATCAATATTATTTTCTAGTTGAAAAGCCAAATTGAAATTTAGGGTAGGATCAACAGTTGTTGCAGAGAGATCAAAACAAGGGCTATACAAATAACTGAATTCATTGTTTTTATGTGGACCAGTTAAGTTACTTTTCCATGCATTTAAGCCATTGGCGGCACTATCTATCACACCACTAAAAATTACACCCCATTTAAAACTACTGTTTTGGCCACCAGTGTACCAGCCAGCTGGCGTACCTTCAAAGCCAGTATAGTAAGGCAATATATTATTTGCAGGTGTGGTGGCTACCAAAAATTGCTTTAGCGTATCGTTACTTGGTATACTATCACCTCTGTAATTTGACCATACATCAATATAATAATCTTGTGGGGCGGCAAGGTTGGCTGTTTGTGTGAATGTAAACAAAACACTATCACCTGCATTAATTGTGGTACGAACAGTATCTACAATAGCTGCACCCATATTAATTCTGTAAGCAACAGGAATATTGGTACGTGCTGTTGTACCGAAGTTTTTAATGTATGCTTTTACTGTTTCTGTACTACTATGGCTACAACTGCTTAAAGGTGTTTCTAATTGTACCGCTCCAAAGTTTGGTAACGAAAATTCATCGGCTCCAATATCAGGATTGTTGCTGTTCCTATTTTCGTTATCTATATCTGTTTTTACGTAAGGATTAGCATCCAATGACCCAGTGTTATTTACAACAGCACAATCAACATGTAAATCATCATCTGCCAAAAATAGTGGGTCACCAGTTACACTGTTATAGTCTATACCTGTAGCTGCTAGTGTTGCTAAACTACTATAACTATTGCCATTTATCTTACCAAACAGAGAGCCCAGTGTATATAAATTATTATTTTTTTGATTAATGTAAGCTGAGTTGTTGTAGTTTAAAATTTCTACCGGTAAACCAAGGCTTTTGTTGGAAAAGATATTATTTATGATTAAAGCTCTACCAGTTGTTGTATTAAAATTATGGCTGTAATAAAATGCTCCCGATGCAGCATTGGTAGAGCGATTGTTAATACTATTGTGCATTACTTTTACTTGCTTACCATTAGTGGCTGCAATGTACAACCCTTTAGATGCTTGGTTTTGCCCAACAGTAATAAAGTTATTATAAACCTGCAAAGTATCAATAGATAAGTAGTACTGAGCAGATGGAAAGTTATAAATACCATAGCCATCATTACCAATATATATGCTATTTTTTGAAATGGTGTTCAATTTTTCTGAGGCTACAATATCAATACCCTTGCACTGATTGTTGGTGCTGTTGGTTGTTATTTTATTTGAGTCAATTAAACTACCAATTACGCCATCTATAACTACACCCGTATTATATTGATTTAAAAATGTATTTTTTATAATATTTACATTTTTTATAGTAAAACCATTTACCAATGCTCCGTAAGCATTTATACCTTTTTGACCGCCAATAATGAGGTTGTTTTTAAAAGTAAAATTACTGTCTGATGAAAACTTTTGACCACCCCAATTACCTGCTACAAAAATGGCATTAGTACCTCCATTATTTGCTCCACTAACAGCATTGTTATCGTTTACAATTTTATTGTTTTCAAAGTTTATGTTTTGGCTATTAAAGCCTAATGCTATTTGATAATTATTTACAAGGCCAGAAGCTGACATGCCGAAATATAAATTTTTTACGGTTACATAACTGGCTTTAAAAATTTTTAAATTTACGTTTCCACCTGGGTCGGTAATAAAGCCTGTGCTACTACTATCGCCATTTTGGCTTTGTATTATCAATGGGCTAATAGCTCCTCTATTAGGTATGCTATCAATATTAAACGAGGTATTATGCAGGCCTGTCATAAGGTTTAAGGTAGATGGGCCATACACACCGCCAGCACTTAATTGTTTAGCTGCTGCTACAAAACTATTAAAGGTTACACTAGTATTAGGTGCTGTATTATTTTGAAAACTATACGTACCATTAAAGCCTGCATAATAATTATTGTTTTGTAAAGAATCTGTATAGGGCACCTCATCGCCAATACCATTTAAGTTATACGTATTTATTTTAAAAATATTTTTACGCATAGGTATGTTTATTTGCCCAAGTGTAATTGTAACTTCTGCACCCGGTGCTATGGCTCCTGAAAAATTATAATTTAGGTTGCCGGCATTAGTATAGTTGTACGTTACATCGTTATAATTATCAATATTAGCAATGGCATTAAAACTTGTTATAGCATTGCTACCATTATTGTATACATGAATTTTAATATCATTTAACCCTTCTGGGAAAATTTTTGCAGGGCTTGCATCTAATACTACCATATCATTTAATGGTTGCAAAAATTCATCAGCACCATAGCAGTTAAAGGCAGCTCTTGGTTGGCCATCAACATCGGCGGTAAAAAATAATTTTGTAGGTACTGGTGCTGGTGCTGCTTTTAATAAAATATTGCTTGCATGTAAATCTGTAGCACCTCTAAAATATGGGTTAATGTTTTGAGCAGAATTAGCATCTTGCCCAGTTACTGCTTTGTATTGCGTTAATGAATTTGCGTTGCTGCTAAAATGATTAGTGTAAACGTAATTATTGTAGTTACTATTAAGGTTTGTACAAGTGGTGTTTAATAGATAACCCCCATTTACATTGTAAAAAACATTGTTTTTTACGGTATCTAAATTACCAATTAAATTTAATGCAGCATAGCTTCCATAGCCACTCAAATACCCTGTATCACTTGCTACTACTGTGTTGTGTATAAAATTAACCCTATCGCCAGTAATACTACATGCACTATTGTTTACATTATCAGCATTAAAAAAACCTACCACTTTTGTTTGTACTGTATTGTTGCTTATTATACAAGGTTTATTGGCTGCCCTGCCAGTGCCTGCAGCAACAGTTAGTGCCACTTGGTTATTGCCTTCATGATAAAAATCGTTTTTATCGATAACTAAATAATCTTTACCACTGAGTACTGACCTGCCTGTAATTTTATTTGATATAAATTTTAAGCTATCAACATCTCCAATTAAGATAGTGTACTTGCTAATATCATACAAATCAAACTTGTTGTTGCTTACAGTACAGTTGTTTAAATAGTTACTAAATAAAATAATTGTATTATTAAAATTGTATTGCACAACCCCACTTAAATCTATAATGGGATTTCCATTAAGATTCGTTTGCTTAAAATAATTTTTATCTATTACAATGCTAGAATCGTAAGAGCGGTAAAAATTATTGTTTGTAGGAATGGTTTCGTCTCGGTTATAAATAAATCTGGCGCCTGTGTTATTGTCATACGGGTATGTAAAAAAAGTACTGTCAATAATTCTGTTAGATTGTAGTAGTATATTTTTATTTTTAGCAGAAAAATATATGATTGACTTAAAACTAGGTGCTGCGTAATTGCTGTTAAGTGGCAACTTAGCCTGAACAGTAATTTTTTTAATAATTAAATTTTTTGTATTGTTAAAATGTACAACAGCATTTACATTATCTGCAATAGTTGGGCTATACGTTAACGTTACTTTACTACTATCTCCACTTTCGCTCTGCCAAGTGGTGGCAAAGTTGTTTTGAAACGGAATGGAATCAACCTTTAATGCTTCGTTATAAACTCCATCTCTTATATTAAAAATTACATTGCCCAGCATACCACCATATTTAAGGTTAATAGCTGACCTGCCAAATGTTTTAAACTGAGGTGTCAAACCACCAATAGTGTACCCTCCACTTAAGGCTGTATAAAAGTTTGTAACCATTGTACTATCATTTGCAGTATTGGCATCAACGCCAGCATTGGGGTTGCTGGTATAAAATTTAATGTTGTATGCACTATCAATTAAAAAATTGTAATTGATTAAAGTAACAGTTGCAACATTGTTAAAAGCTAGGCTACCACTATAATTAAAAGGTGTTTGTAGTATACCATTTATACTCCAATTAATGGTAGCACTTGTGATTGTTGTAGCTCCATAATTTTTTAAACTAACATTTATATTTTGGTTGCCTGCGGCAAAGGGTAATGTAGGTGATAGTAAACCTGCTACCCCAATATCTAAATTATTTACTATAATTTCATCTGCACCAATTGTAGTATTAGTTACATTTCTAACATCGTTATCAATATCATTTAAAACATAATTAAGTGGTTTACCCAACGTTCTAAGTGCAAGCTCAGTTACATGCAAATCGCTATTAGATATATACAAAGGGTTCATACTCACTGAAGCCGTATGTGTACCACTTGCGGTAGCCAAACTAGCAATGGTATTATATTGTGTGTTATTGTAATACGCTAACTTGGTACCTGTAGTTGAATAAATATTATTGTTTGTGCTATTAATATCTCCAGGTGTTGACTGTGTTTCTATTAACCCAAACCCTACACCTGTTTGTGTAATATTATTATTTGTTATAGTATCTTTAAATGTACCAGCACTAAACCCAGTTGTATAATAAAGTGCTGCTGAGCTACTGCTTGACCCATAACAATTGTTTAGTAAATTATTGTAAACAACTTTCACATTTCTGCCCATGTAATAACAATACATAGCAGCAACATTATTAGCAACACTATCTATAGTAATAAAATTATTGGCAATTATAACTGCACTATCTGCAAAGTTTAAACCTGCAACGCTGTTAAAATACATACCATTTTGCCCTTTGCGTTTTAATATTTTATTGTTGGTAATACTTATTTTACCAACACTATATTGTAAACTTAAACCTTGCACCTGCCCTGCACTTTGTGCTGTACTATCTAAAAAGTTACTATCAAAAATTAAATTACCTAAGTACGTTAAATTTACTTGGGTGGCATTGGAATTGTAAAGTGGTTTACGAAATTTATTGTTTTTAATACCCACATTTTTCATAAGCCCGATGCCAGATGTTCCTGTAAGACTTATAGCTGTATTACCACCAGTAAAATTATTGTTTGTAATATTTATATCGGATATTACAGAACCAAAAGGTGATTGGTATGCAAGTATGGCACCTGGCCCCACAGAGGCTATATCGCAATTGGTAATAGCTAAACCTGTAGCCTCATTTGCAACTGCAATTACATCAAAATAAAAATGGTATAGTGGATCGAGTGTACGTTTTATACCTATTTTATTTAGCTTAATATATTTTGCATTATCTATTCTTAAAACAGCGTAAGGAGATGAATTTATAAAGCCATCGGTTTGGTAAAAAGTAACTTTTGAGCTATCTAAACTTTCACTTTGTATAGTAAAAGTATTGAAAGCAGTTGTTCCTAAAATATTTGTAATGGTATCTGATTCATTGTACTGTCCATCTCTAACATTTAATACAACAGGGCAGTTTATGCCAGCTAAGGTTGCATAACTAAGTGCATTTTTTAAACCAGCAAAATCTGGTAAAGTGCCTGCAATAGTATAGCCACCACACATTGCTGGGTATACAATTTTAGTAATGGTATCATTAAGAGTATTAACATCTGCACCACCGTTTACATTAGTTGTGAAGCATTTTATTGTGTATGCTTGAGTACCTATAAAATTATAAGGAGACAGTGTAATATTTGTAACGCTATCGCCGCTTGCTATACTACCCACAAAAATATATGGTGTTTGTGCTACATTATTTACGCTCCAGTTTATAGTAGCGGATGTTACCACATCTGTTCCATAATTTCTTATGGCAACTATTGGCGTATTATTGCCTGCTGGCATGGGATATGCTAATCCAATAATTTTAGATACGCCAGCATCTACCTGGTTAAGGGTAAACTCATCGGAACCAATACAGGGCATTGTAGGGCTTCGGGTACTATCATCAATATCAAATAATATTGTTGATAATGGTGTGGCTTTTTTAGCAACATCAACAGCACCTGGTTTGTTTTTATTAATATGTAAATCGTTCAACTCATTTATAAATGCTGATGTAGATTTTATACTATTTACATCTTTACCTGTAGCGGTTTTCCACTGACTTAAAGAAACTGTTGTACTACCGTTATTAATGAGTGTTGCGGTATCCCTATCTCTTACAGCATACAAATTATTTGTACTTGTAAGTGTAGAAATATTTGCAGTACCAATTTTTAAAGCTGTACCTGTGGTGTAATATTGCCCAATTGGGCCAGCATAGTTTTTTGCTAAAATGTTATTTCGAAGGGTGACATTGTTTGCAATAATATCAACCAAATCGGAGCCAGAATATGTACTATCACTAAAAGAGTTGTGGCTAATATCTGTAAAATTTGCATAAGTACGTAATGCAGTACCAGAATTTTTAAGGCTAATAAAATTATTGTAAATTTTTATAGGGTTAGCGGCAGAGAGTAAATAATTTTGCCCTATACTTATGCCCGTGTTGCCGGTACTATATAATTTGTTTCTTGTAATTGAGATGTTATTACCATTGCCAAATACAGTCTGGTTAAGATTTATTGCAGCGCCATTTGTAGTAAAATTTACTACATTACTATCAATGATGATATTATTTGGTGCCGTAAAACTGCCTGAAATATCTATCGCAATATCAGTAGAGCTTGTATTGAACAAACTAAATCGATTGCCTTTTATAGTTACATTTTTAGCTTTTATTTTTATGCCTCCATAACCACCATTAAATAAATTATTTGTAAAGTTTACATTGCTATCAATTGGTGCAAAGTAAAAATCGTTTGCATCGTAATATATATGAGATCTGTTTCCGTTTGTTGCTAAAGCTGTAAATACACAACTATCAAAATTAATAAACCTACAATTTCTCCTAAACTCCACCTCTTGAGAATTGGTATTGAGAGATTGAATTGTAATGTTTTTAAAATTAATAAATACAGCGCTATCTAACCGTAAAGTTGTGTATGGATTTACACCAGTACCAGTGCTTCCAAAAGTTAGCGTATCTGCATTTGCTAAACCAGATAAACCTTTAAATATTATGGGGTTTGTAGCACTTGCTCCCCTAACATATTTTAGAGTTGGTTGCTCAGTATACTTACCGTTTGCAATGTTTATTACAACGGCACTATCTAACCCACCATAAGCAAGGTACTCGGCTGCTTTTGTAAAGCTTGGTACTGTTGCTGCTAAACCACCAATAGTAAAGTTACCTCTTGCAAAAGGCATTATACTATCAAGCCTCAACGTATCGTTTACAGGTACAGCATCAGGAGCTGTATTTGGCAAATCTGTCCATACTTTTAGGTTAGTATATTTCATCATTGCAAAATTGTAGCTACCAAAATTTAAGGTGGTAGCACTATCATACGCAAGGCTACCTGCCCATGTGTAGGCTGGTAATTGCTCCAGGCCATCAATACTCCACCTTACTTTTACTTGGTTTAAGATAGCTCCGCCATTATTTACAATGCGTAGGTTTAATTGTTGTGTAGTATTTGCTACAAAATCAGTTTTTGTTAGTAATAATTGTTTAGCAATAACATCGTTACTTGCTATCATGGGCTCATCTGCACCAATTGCTGGGTTAAGAGCATTTCTATTATCATTATCAATATCAACCAATAGTGGGTTTGATGTAGGGGCAGGCACACCTGCACTTAGTAAACTTGGGTGTTGAACATGTAGGTTTGAGGAGTCAAAGTATTTTGGATTTACAGCTATACTATTGGGCTCAAAACCAGCCGCTTTATATGCAGTTAGGGTTGCATAATTAGCCCCTGCTTGTACCAATGTTGGCCCTGTTGTATAAAGGCTATTGTTATCGGAATTGGCTGGGTAGGCAGCAGATCTGTAGTAAGGAATTGCTGTATATTTTGATGCAAAAATATTATTTTTACAAAGTGATACTCCTGACTCAAATGATGAAGAACCTATTGAACCAAAACTAAAACCACTTGTTGCATTTGTACTTACAATATTGTAAAAATTATTGTAGTAATACCGCATTGATTGTGTTACCCCAACTCCAGCACTTAGATCAGAAGTGCCAATTCTGAATTGCCCCACTGCAGTAATAAAATTATTAAACATTTCTACATGTGCCAATTTTGTAGTAACGGTTGGGTTGGTATCATAATCGCCAATTAACCTGCTTGTACCACAACGAATAAATCTATTGTATTTTATAAAAAGGGTATCGCTACAACCTACAAAATAAAATGTTGCCTTATAAGCATAAGCGCCAGATACATGGTTAAAATTAAAATCTTGAAAAGTATTGGCATCAAGCACGGGCTTGGTTACATTAAAACATTGCAAAATAAATGGAGAGTCGTTTCCATCTCTTGAGCCGTTTAATACAATATTATTTTTAAGCAAAATGTTGTTAATGTAAGCACCTCCTAAACCCGTTACTTGTACACCTCCAACAAGATAATTATTGGTTAAAGTAAAACCACTACCTGCATTCCAAGTAACCCTACCAGTGATGTTACAACTTTTTATAGTGATGTTATTTGATGTGCCCCCAAATTGTATGGCTGATGGGTTTAGGTATGAATTACTGCCGGTAAATCTTAATTTTTCAAGAGTTACATATGGTACATTAATTACCTGAAAAAGACTAGTAATATTTACCTGCAAACTATCATTACTAAACGATGTAAATTTTATGCTGTTTGTAGATGATGCACCGGCTACAGTGTTTAGTGTAAGGTTAGGTTGGTTGTATGTACCGTTAAAAATTTGTATAGTAACAGGCCCAGCAATGCCATTTGTCATCATAGCGGTATCGGCTTGGCCTATTCGTATAAAATTTGTGGCAGATGGTGCTGCTGCTGGATTTACTGTATAAACACCTATCATAGCTACTGTTGGGGCATTGCTATTGCTACTATTATTTTTACTGTTTTTTGCTGATGCTGATAATATTGTTGAACCAAACAACAGTATTATCACCAGCACATTTTTTATTATCTTCTTCATACAAAAAATTTTAACAAATGTATTTCTATAGATAAAGGTTGGATGTACGTGCTGGTGGGTATATTTTGGGCAACAGGACTTTTACTTTATACCCTAATTTTAGTATTTAAAGGATTAATCTTTTTGCTTCAAGTTTCGTATTTCGTTTATAATTGAAATGAAAGGTTTAATAATGATGGATATTAATACAGTAATTTCTATAAATATTTAAATAATATTATGGTAATATCAAGGCAAACAAAAAGGGCACTACCATAATTTTGATAGTGCCCTTTTTCATTATAATAACATGCTTACTCCATTGGTTTATACTCCTTAAAAAGCTTTATAGGATACGCTTCTACCAATTGCTGGTAAGCTTTCCATTTGGTTTCAAAAAAAGCATTTGCCTTTGTAATTAGGGCTGCCACTTGTAATTCTGCTTCGGTTATAAGCCTATCTTCTTGAGCCGCTGGCATACTATTTTTTCGCAAAACATTTCCTCTTGCTTCTTGCAATGTTCCACTCACTGTTACTTGCGGCACTTGGCCATAACCTTGCTTTTCTTGCTTTTTACCATCCATTATTTCTCTAATGCTCTTTAATGAATCTTTCATTATTTTAGATTGCTTACGCAACGTATCAGCATCTTTTTTATCTAAATACACAAAACTGCTTTCTACTTTTTTTATAACCTCTTCGGCATCGTTTAGTCTTTCGGTAAGCTCAATTAATTTTACACTACTCTTATCAATTTGTGTAATATATTTTTGCTTGGCATCTCTAATAAATAGATCAGTAGGTGAGTTGGGGTCGTCTTTTACAGTTATATAAGTACTATCAGTAAAGTTTTTGCCCAATGTAATCACTACTTTATATTGCCCTGGGTTTACAGGCAAGCCACTTGGCTCAGTAACTAATGCTGTATCCGCTCTTCCATTTTTTGGTTGGCGTAGGCCTTTGCTATCTAACCCCCAAAATACTGTATTGTAGCCGCTGCTACTATCTACCTTTGCCCTAAGTTGCCGTATTTGATTATTATTTGTATCATATATTTTTATAATTGCAGTATCGGCTAATTTATTTTTACCCGTATCTGCAGCTATTTTGTTTATAAAAAAAGATATAGGAGCTCCTGTTTTTCTATTTTCACCTTCGTAGCTTCCCCATGTACTGTATTCTATACCCGAGGCGTTTTTTATTTTAGCTTGGTAAGCAATTGGGGCATTAAAGGCGGTTAGTTTTTGTGTAAATAATTTGCCTTTATTAGCGGCTATTTTTCGCAGTGGCCTAATATTATCTAATATATATAAAGCCCTACCAAATGTTGCAATTACTAAATCAGCCTCTCTTTCTTGTATAGCTAAATCGTAGGTAGATACTGATGGGTATTCGTTTTTAAATTGTTGAAAATTATCGCCATTATCAAAACTTATCCATAACCCTTGCTCGGTACCTACAAAAATTAAATTAGGTTCTACGGGGTCTTGTATCATACAGAGTGCATATCCTTTTACTTTGTTTTCATCTACCAATTTTGTCCATGTTTTGCCATAGTCTGTTGTACGAAAAATATAAGGTTTAAAATCGGCTCTTCTATAATCATTGCACACTACAAAAGCCTCGGCTGCATTGTATTTGCTTGCTCTTATTTGTGGCACCCAAGCACCCACTGGCATACCTGGAATTTTACTTCTAAAGTTGGTCCAGCTTTTTCCACCATCTTTTGTTAACTGTACATTGCCATCATCTGTACCTACCCAAATTACCCCTTGTTGTTTTGTGCTTGGCTCAATGGCAATTATGGTACAATAGTTTTCAGCACCCGTAATATCTATACTTATTCCCCCATTGTTTTTTTGATCTATTTTAGCGGTATCGGCGGTTGTTAAATCATCTGAAATTTGCTCCCAAGCTGCACCACTGTTGGTACTTTTATTTACAAATTGGCTACCGTAGTAAATGGTATTTTTATCAAATGGATCTTGTGCTATGGCAGCATTCCAGTTAAAACGCTGGCGAATTTTTATTGATGGGTTTGGTGGCTTAATGCTCCACTCTTCGCCTGTAGCAATATTGTATCTGTTTAAGCTGCCGCCTTGGCTCATGCTATATACCCAATCTTCATTATCAGGGTGGGGCATTACATCAAAACCATCGCCACCACCAGTACTTTGCCAATAGGCGTTTTTTATACCTCCCCTTTTCCAAGTATATGCCGGGCCATGCCAGCTACCATTATCCTGCAAGCCGCCCATTACATTATATGGCAATTTATTATCAACATTAATATGGTAAAATTGCCCAATCGGTAATTTTTCATCAAAAACCCATGTTTTACCTCTATCTCTGCTTATGCCTATACCACCATCATTACCATCAATTATAAAATTTGGATTTACAGGATTTATGTAAAAAGCATGATGATCAGGGTGTATGCCGGCATAGGGAATAATAGTTTTAAAATTTTTACCACCATCTTCACTCAAACTTATCATTTGGTAAATGAGGTAAACTCGGTTTTCATTTAAAGGATCACAAGCAATATCTTGAAAATAAAATGGCCTATTGTTTACCACTTCGGTTGTACTATTTATGAGTTCCCATTTAGCTCCACCATCATCACTTTTATACAGCCCATTTTTGTTACTTTCTACCAATGCATACACTCTACTTGGTTGGCTACGACTTATTGTTAACCCCACTCGGCCATAATTACCTTCGGGCAAACCTTCATCTTTTCCTAATTTTTTAAAGTTGTTACCTGCATCATACGTTACATAAATACCGCTTGTTTTACCACCGCTAGTAAAGCTCCAAGGTGTACGACCATGCTGCCACATATTTACAAATAATTTATTGGGGTTGTGTGGGTCCATCACCATATCTCCAACACCACTAGTATCGTTTGTGTGTAAAATAAGTTTCCAGGTTTCGCCACCATCAATGGTTTTATACACCCCTCTTTCAGCATGTGCACCAAACGGGTTGCCTATTGCACCCACGTACACAATATCTGGATTATTAGGGTTGATGATGATACGATGTATATTTCTAGTTTTTTGCAAACCCATCATCTTCCAGGTTTTGCCGGCGTCTAAACTTTTATAAATGCCCTCTCCGATATTAATTGAATTTCGTGGGTTACCCTCTCCTGTGCCTGCCCATATTATGCTCGGGTTGCTTTGAGTTATAGCCACTGCACCTATGTTTTGTATAGGTTGCTCATCAAAAACAGGTTGCCATTTTGCACCAGCATTTTCAGTTTTCCATATACCGCCGCTTGCTGTGCCAAGGTAAATAATATCGGGGTTGGTATTCACAGCATCTATACTTGTTACCCGGCCGCTCATACCTGCCGGCCCTATGCTACGAGGTTTTAAATTCTTAAATTGTTTAAATAAATCAACAGTTTGTGCAATTGATATTTTTATGGAAATAATAGCAAAAACTAGTAAGACAATTTTTTTCATGATAGTAAAAAATTTTTAAAAAATTAATATCGGCAAAATATTTTATTGGCAAAATAGGTTGGTAGCTGTGACCAAAAAACGAACAGCTATTTATTTTGAAATAAATAGCTGTAAAGATTATGACTTTATTACAAATATTCAAAAAAATTAGTTTTCCTTTCTCTTAACTGCAAATTAGTTTTTTATAAAATGCATATATTAAAACGAATATGAGAAGTTGCTTTAAATTGTTTAGTTTGCCCTTACCTGCCAAATTCTTTTTGAGGCATCATCAGCAACTAACATACTACCATCATTTAATATGGTAACGCCAACAGGCCTGCCATGCACTTCATCTTCATCTTGGTTGGCAATAAAGCCAGTTAAAAAGTCTTCTGGCTTGCCCGATGGCTTTCCATTTGCAAATGGAATAAAAACTACTTTGTAGCCAGCAAATTGTGTTTTGTTCCAAGAGCCATGTTGGCCAATGAACATGCCGCCTTGGTATTTTTGTGGGAATGCATTTTTTGTATAAAATGCCAACCCAAGCGATGCAGTATGTGCTCCTAAACTTACATCAGGTACTAATGTTTTATTTACCAAATCGGTATGGGGGTCTTTTACCATTCTAGGGTCAGGGTTTTT
Source organism: Ferruginibacter sp. (assembly GCA_031360055.1). Taxonomy (GTDB): domain Bacteria; phylum Bacteroidota; class Bacteroidia; order Chitinophagales; family Chitinophagaceae; genus Ferruginibacter. Next base: position 8,576 of record JANMAV010000024.1, on the reverse strand, counting down.
GCCAAAGTAAGCATACGGCCAACCATAAAATGCACCTCTTTGTACACTTGTTGTATAATCAGGTACAAGCTCATCTCCTAATTCATCTCTTTCATTTACGGCCGTCCATAAAGTTTTAGTTAAAGGCTCCAAGCCCATGCCTACAGGGTTTCTTAAACCGCTAGCGTATATTTTCTCTCCAGTACCATCAGGGTTTATTTCTAAAATATTTGCCCTACGTATTTCGTTTTCCATTCCATTTTCGCCATTATTACTTCCTGATCCTACAGTAATAAAAATTTTTGATCCATCAGCGTTTGCAATAATATTCCTTGTCCAGTGGTTGTTGTAGCCACCTGCAGGTAGCGCCACAATTCTTTTGCCTTCAGTTGGCAACAGGGTGTCTCCAATTTTGTAAGCATACATTTCTAACCCATCAGTATTGGCTACATAAAAATGATTATTCAAAATCAACATTCCTAGTGGCTGGGTTAAATTTTCAGCAAAAACAGATACGGTTTCATAGCTGCCATCTTTGTCTTTATCTCTAAACAATTTTATTTTATTACTACTCTCTCCGAGGTTTTGTGTTTTTATTTTTCTAGATATGCTGGCACCAAATTTCTTTATCCCTTTTAAAATAGTATTGCTTTCTGCCACAAAAATATCACCATTAGGTGCTGCATATATCCAGCGGGGGTTATCTAAATTTTTTGCAAATAATGACACAGTAAACCCTTTGGGTGCTACAGGCATTTCGCCTTCTGCCCAACCAATTACCTTACTAAAATTTTGGGTTGATTTTGTGGAGTAAGGTGCAGGTAAGCTATCGGTTTGGTAAGGATTGGGCTGCACCAATACTGCTTTACCAGTTTGTGTAGGTGATGAACATGCGTTTATTAAAACGCAACTTATAGCTATTGAAAATAATTGTTTTAGCATGTTGTTTTATTCACAGGTTGTTGAAATTGATTTTTAAAACATTCAACGCTACCAATTTTTAAAAAATATAGTTTTATTGTTTATCTTCTACAAACTTCATTGATATTGAGTTTACACAATGCCTTGTGTTTTTAGCTGTAAATTGTTCGCCAGAAAAAACATGCCCTAAGTGGCCACCACAATTATTACACACTATTTCTACTCTTCTGCCATCAGCATCTGCAATCCTTTTTACAGCTCCTTCAATTTCATCATCAAAACTTGGCCAACCACAGTGGCTATCAAATTTATCTTTTGATGAGTAAAGTGGAGCATCACATTGCCTGCATATATACATGCCTAGTTTTTTATTATTGGTTAGTTCTCCTACAAAGGGCCTTTCTGTTCCTTTTTGTAGTATTACATATTGTTCTTCGGGGGTAAGTTTATTTAAATTCATTTTGTAATTGTTATAAAATTTCTTGAATGTTTTTTTGTATGCTTTTCGATATTAAATCTGTAGGCACATCATTTTGATCTCCACCAAAAGGGTCTTCAATTTCTTCGGCAATAAGCTCCATACTTACTTGCACATAAAATATAAATGAAGCTACCAGTATTACCCAATAACCTAAATTAAATACGTATCCAAAAGGTAATGTAATTACATAAATAAAAATAAACTTTTTAATAAATACGCTGTATGAAAATGGTATGGGTGAATTTTTAATTCTTTCACATGCTCCACAAATATCTGTGTATGATTGTATTTCTGCATTTATAAATAGCAATTGCTCTCCTGTAATAATTCCTTTATTTAACAATTCCATTACCCTTTGCATCAATAGCTTTATCAATTGGTTGGGTATGTGTTTATCTACATCTACATGTTGCAATACTTGCTTATGTTCTGGCTTTAAAAACAGTTCTGTTCTGGTATTTTCTTTGTTTAAATGATCATGCAAAGCAAAGGGATATGCTATTAATGTTTTTTTAAAAAACTCTCTATTTTCCTTATCTTCTTCGGGCAGTAATACACAAAGTTTAGTGGCTAAGTTTCTGCTATTATTTACCAAGCTTCCCCATAATTTTCTTCCCTCCCACCACCTATCATAGGCTGTATTGGTTCTAAATACCAACAATACAGATATGGCTACACCTAATAAACTATGCATTACATCTATATTGGTAACATAGCTCTCTGGCGATATTTTTTGATATGATAAACAAAAATATGCAACAGCCCAGGTATACAATACATACAATATAAAAAATGGTAGTAGTTTTCTAAACGTATCGGCTTTATGAAAAGTAAAAATGTAACTAAAGGGATTTTTTTGATTGTATGGAATCATTTTTTTTTATCAAATATATTTAAGTTTTAAAAAACAAAAAAGCCGCCTAATTTTTAGGCGGCTTTTTGATAGTTATTTATGAAGCTTATTTTGTTACCACCATTTGTGTGATAGCTGTATTTTCTCCATTATAAATTTCTACAAAATAAGTGCCTGCACTTAGTGTATTAACAGGCATTGCAATATTTATGCTTGTGCCTTTGCCAGCGTTAAATGTTCCTATTCTTTTACCCATTACATCAAATATTTTATACGTTACGGTTCCTCCGTTTGCATTTTTTATATTAATGTTTGCTACGTTTTTAGCTGGGTTTGGATATACCGTTACATTAAAATCTTTATTGTTTAATTTAATAGATGCAGCATTGGTATACAATATACTTGCATTGCTGTTTTCAACTTTTATACGGTATGTAAATTGGTTGCTTGTAATTAAATCTTTATCTATAAAATTATACGCTTGGTTACCTTGTAATGCTCTTGCATCTACACTGCCAATTGCTACAAAGTCAGCATCGCTAGTGCCCTTTCTTTCAACAATATACTTTTTAGCTGCTTGATCATTTTGATTGCTCCACTTTAATGAAACTTCACCATTATTTAAGCTAGCAAATAAGTTGCCTAAGCCAACTGGTAAAACCGTAGTTTGAATTACAAATGCACTAGTTCTTGCAAAAGCGTTTGTTCCTTCTGTTTCGTATATTGGTTCTCCATCTATACCCCTTACAGTTGCTTTGTTGGTTGCCGTTACCACGTTAGATAGTATCAACACATCATCAATATACCAACCATCCACTGATCCACCTGTAGCATCTGATACCATACGGAAACGAATTTTTAAATTCATGTTAGCATAGTTGTCTAACGATGCTATTGACGTTATATAACCAGGGGAAGCACCCGAGAAAGCTGCTAGATTAGCTGCTCCAATATTTGGGTTATTTGCAGTAGGTATTATTCCATTATAAGCTCCTGCAGAAAACTTAGCTCCTGGTAAATACACCCAAGTAACGCCATTATCTGTAGATACCTCTACAACACCTCCATCATAAGCAGCTTCAGTAGCAAATTTGTGTATAAATACTAAGTTTGCACCCACTGGTATAGCTATTGGGTTTGTTGTAGTTAGAAATGATTCTTGCCCTCCTAAATCAATATTTTCTGAATACCAATATTTTGTACCGCTGTTAGCATTGGCAGCATTTGTGGTACGTACCCATGGGCCTTGACCAGCCATACCTGTGGTTGTTGGTGTAAAAAACGTTGTTGCACCTTCGTTATCTTCAGAAAAAGTTTTTGTAGATGCTGTTGGTGTTGTTACACTCACGTTTACAGTAAAGGTTTGTGTACTATTTCCTGCAATATTAAAAGCCCACTCTAAATTATTACCATTTACGGTTGTAGGTGCAGGGTTTGCACTTACTAACGTCATTGTAGTTGGTAAGGTGTCTCTCAAAGTTACACCAGTTGCTGTTGTTGCATATTTATTAGATACTGTAATTGTATAAGATACTGTATTGCCATTCTGTATAATTGTTGGACCTGTTTTTGTAATTCTCAATGCTCTTTGATCTGGCTTACAAATTAAAGGCACATTGTACGCTTCCATTTCGTCGTTAACTGCATTTGTTCCAGATACCGCAGATAAACCTAAACCTCTTTTTGCAAATGCCCTCCACAACTCACAAATATTTCTACCGCCATACAATAAAGTATCCGCTTTTAAAATAGCATCTCTCATTTGTACAAATGTTGGGCTACTAGGTTGAATTTTCATACCCTCAATAATTAATCTCATAGCCACATTATTACCGCCTGAAGTGGTAGTATCCACCATACCATTAACTCCAGCACTTGGTATAGGGTTTGCTGCTTGATACATATCGTTTTTAAACCCATACTTATCTATCATTTCTTGCAACACTTCATACAGCATAGTACACCATATTGAACCTACACCATGTGGTACACTAATTTCGCCACCATCGTTTATATTTTGAAAGGTTAATTCATTTATACCCATATCAATAGAATATGGTCTTGGCCTAATACCTCTACCCGTTTGTACTTGATACGTAACATAATTTCCAATACTACGTAAAGGCAATACTCCATTAGGGTGTAATGCTGTTGCAGCTGTTAAATCATTTGTACGTAGGGTCATATATAAAGCTGTGAAATCGCTCCAACCTTCGCCACCTTGCTCACCACCACTTAAAGCACCTCCATCAGGCCCACCTGTTAACCTGCTAGATATACCATGCCCATATTCATGTGCAATTACTCCATTATCTAAATCTCCATCACGTTTTGCAACCACAGCAAACTTTCTTTGTAAAGACCCTGTAATTGTACCACCGCCAAGTAATACTGCTTTTAATTGTGCACCAACATTTTGTGCTACCATTACAGATGGTATTGTTATAGCGTTACCCGGTGCATCTGCACCACCCATAGCAATTGGTTCGCCAGGGGTATTATTTATTACTATTACACCTGCTGCCCCACCATTTTGGGCACCCAATACTTTTTCTACAAATGAACAGCTTCCTCTATCAATTAATACAATTTTACCAACTACATTGTTGTTTGGTGGTAATGCTACACTCATTTGTGCTGCTGTACAACCTTCACTGCTACTACCCATTGTAGATAGCATATTTTTTTCTACAATTATAAAAGGCTTGTTTAAAACTGGCGCTGTAAATAAATCAGTTTGTGCTGGGCCAGCAAATGATCCTTGTATAGCAAAAAATCTTTTAAGGTTTGGCGGCGTACCTGTACTCGACATGTCAATTTTTACGATACTGTCAGGCAATGAACCTGTCCATAAGTACATTTGCATTTGTCCACCTACACCATCGGCTTGTGTTAAGAAGTTTGCATTGTTTGTACCACCACCATCTTGTGCTTGTGCTAATACATCATCGCCACTATTATCTGTTGCTGTTCCTTTTAAACCTGAACTAAATACGTGAGAATTTTCAAAATTTCCTCCAACTTCATCAAACCCGAAATTGTAATACACATCATGCACCAAGTTATTCCAATAAAATAAATTAACTATTGCTGCATTACGATAAGTTTCTGGTTGGTTTGTTAAGTTGATAGGGTAATCAAATAAATACGGCTCTAAAGCTACTGGTGCTCCCATTAAACCACCGTTGTTATATGCAGTACGGCTAGGATCAGCACTTGGTACACCCCCTAATGGCCCTGGGCTAGGATCTTGAAATGCCCATACGTTATTACCTCTTGTGTATTGATATGTGGTAGCATTTGCAACTCTATGCCAACCATCAGGAGAGGCTATTACTGTAGCTGGTGTAGTCTTTATGGCATGAGCACCTTGGCCATTTGGGCCATCAGTATCTTGTGGGCTTTCTGCTGGTTGGTCAATCACTCTATATTGACTTGCTAAAATAGCTGTGGGGCTAGTTGCTGTATTTTCAGAAACCATTGGGGCATGCCAAGTTTCATTTGTTTGTGTTGTTGCTGATGCAGCATAATTTCTTGTTGCTGTTGGGTTATCTAAATCTTGATCCGTTTCTGCTGGTGAACCAAAATCACAATGTGTTATTAAATCTCTCTTTTGCAATAAAACACCTGTATTAGCATCTACAAATGCTTGCCAATAGAATTTTTTATAAACATCCATCATTTGCACCTCCCAGGTTGGGGTAAGTGTTCTTGTTTTTATGTTTTCAAAATACACAAGCCTAACTGGTATGTCCCAAATTTTAGAATCATTACGACTAAAAATCATTTTTTGCTCTGTTCCAATTGCCGTTTGCTTTACATTTACTGCTCTTGGCTCAGTATAATTTATAGCACTAAAAACTGTTTGCACGGCAGTGTTAGCAGTAATATTAACGCTTAATGGTAAAATGCTAACCTTGCTAAGCGGTATCAAATTATTTGCGTCAAACATTTGGCTGCTAGTAAGGTGTAAGCCATAAACAGATTCATTTAAGGTTAAACCGTTTACTTGTTGGTTTGCATAAATATGCCTAATACCAGTTGTTACATCAACATAGTCTCTAGTTACATTAATGCTTTCAATGGTTTGTTGGTCAAGCTTATCGTTTGCTTTTGTTGTTAGATACTGCTGCACTATTTTTTTTGCATCTGCAAATTGTGCATAAGTGCTTTGTGTTATTGTGCACAAGAGCACAATTGCACACAAAAACATTTTGTGTAGTGTTGTTTTCATTTTTGGTGTGTTTTTAATTTAGATTAATATTAACGCAAATTTAATACCTTAAGTTTTTGAATACTAATGTATTTGCTGTATAATGGGGGCAAAATATTATTCAAAAAATTAATACCAAAAAATGATGAGTGGTAAGTACTGCTGTATATTATTTTATATATGTTAACTCAATTACATATTACTTTAAACATTATTTAAAAAGTTTTCCACATTTGGTTTATTTCAGCTACTTAAATAATTAATATTAAATACCCTTTTTTCAAAAAATATTTTCAAAAGTTTAAAAGAATTTTAGATTTGACAAATAAAAAAACTCGTTAACCTACAAAGGCTAAACGAGTTTTACAAATTTTTTTTATAGTTTACTTACTTCTGCCATAATTTTTATTAAGTTCTTTTGGCTTAAAAGTTTTTGCTTTTTGTTGTGGATAAGGCTTATTGGCTTGGCCGTTTTGTTGCCTATTGCCCCCTGCACCTTGCCCTCTTTGTGGCCTAGCTTGTTGTTTTGGCCTACCCATAATTCCATTAAAAGTAATATGGTATGGATGGTTTTGTTGTACAGGAATTTGTTTTCCAATAAGCTTTTGTATATCTCTTAAACATTCTGTTTCTTCAGCTTCACAGAAAGAAAATGATATTCCACTTGCACCAGCTCTTCCTGTTCTACCAATTCTATGTACATAGGTTTCAGCAACATCTGGCAGTTCATAGTTAATTACATGTGTTAAATCATCCACATCAATACCCCTAGCAGCAATATCTGTTGCTACTAAAATTCTAGTAGTTCTATTTTTAAAATTACTTAACGCTCTTTGTCTGGCATTTTGAGATTTGTTACCGTGAATGGCTTCTGCTTTTATGCCTAATCTTTCAAGATCCTTCACAACCTTATCTGCCCCATGTTTTGTACGGGTAAATACTAAGGCAGTTTCAATTGTTTTGTCAGCTAAAATGAAGGCTAATAATGATTTTTTATTTTCCTTTTCAACGTAATATAAATGTTGGGTAATAGTTTCAGCTGTTGAGGATACTGGGGTAACCTCTACCTTTTCAGGATTGGTGAGTATGCTATTGGCTAAGGCCTGTATTTCTTTTGGCATGGTGGCAGAAAAAAACAAGGTTTGTCTTTTTGCTGGTAATTTTGTAATTACTCTTTTTACGTCGTGTACAAAACCCATATCCAACATTCGATCAGCCTCATCCAGTACAAAAATTTCCACTTCACGTAAATTTATAAAACCTTGGCTCATTAGGTCAAGCAGTCTGCCAGGCGTTGCCACAAGCACATCTATTCCTCTTTTTAGTTCAGAAACCTGTGGCCCTTGGTTTACGCCACCAAAAATAACCAAATTGCGTAAGCGTAAATTGGCTCCGTATGCATTAAAGCTTTCTTGTATTTGTATAGCCAACTCTCTTGTTGGTGTAAGTATAAGAGCCCTAATAGGCCTAGGGCCGGCGCTTTGCATACTAGTTGGTTTTGCCAATAATTGAAGCATAGGTATTGCAAAAGCTGCAGTTTTACCAGTACCCGTTTGGGCACAGCCTAACAAATCTTTTCCCTCTAAAATATAAGGTATTGCTCCTTGTTGTATGGGTGTTGGGCTTGTATAACCCTCTGTTTTAAGCGCCTCTAATATGGGCTTAATTAAATTTAAATCTGTAAATAACACAGTAATATGTTTTATAACCGCTAATAAGCTGGTTAAATGATTGCGGAAATGAGTGTAAATCTCATCACTAAAAAAATGGAGAATGCTTTTGTTCGGTAAAGCATTTTATTGGGGATGTGTGTAATACCAAGCAGTTGTTGGTATTTTACAAAATAGCATTTTTGATGCTATTTTATTAAAATAAAATCTACAATAAATATCCTGGCTTTTAATGCCGCTATAAAATGAACTTTTACAAAGGTATGATTTAAATTTTTAGTACTAAAAATTACCATTTAATACTTATTTAATGTGCCATATTTTATGGTTTAAGGCTGTTTAAGTTTATTTTTAGCTATATATAAATAGTACGCTTTACTTTTTTATTTATGCAAAAAAGTAACAAAAAAGCACAATCTTGCCTACACCCAATACTTAAGGGGGAGGCACCCATGTAAG
>JANMAV010000272.1:0-8596 GCA_031360055.1 Ferruginibacter sp. | reverse complement strand
CAAAAATTAATTATATAAAGAAATGCAAATTATTCAGAATATTAGAGAAAAGGGAACATCTATAGTAATTATAGTAATAGCCCTTAGCCTTATTGGTTTTATTTTAATGGATGCAAAATCAGGTAGTAATTCAAGTTTATTTGGTGGTAATAGCACATCAGTAGGTAAAATTAATAGCACATCGGTAGATTTAGTTGCATTTAATAAGAGAGTTACTGACGAAGAAAATAAGCAAGCTGCACAAAGGGGTGGGCAACAACCATCAGGTGCTGAAGCAATGAGCATTAGAGAAAATGTTTGGAACCAAACTATAGCAGAAGTAGTTTTTTATAAAGAAGCTGATAAATTAGGAATAGCATTAACACCGAAAGAGTTTTCATCTATATTAATGAGTAATGACCCACAAAACCCTCTTACACAAGAGAGAGATTTACTTGACCCAAACACTGGGCAATTAGATGTAACTAAAGTACAAGCTAGAATTAGCGAAATAAAAAAAGCTAAAGGCGATCAAAGAGATTATGTAGATAGCAGATATGTAGAACCATTAAAACTTACAACTGCAGCACAAAAATATGGAGCTTTAATATCAGCATCAGCTTATTATCCAACATGGATGCAACAAAAAGATATGTCAGAGCTTAAAAATTATGCTACTATACAATATGTAGCTGTGCCTTATGCTGCAATTTCTGATAGCGCTGTGATAGTAAAAGATGAAGATATTAATGCATATACAAGCACCCATAAAGATTTATTTAAGCAAGAAGCAGGTAGAACTATTTCGTATATAACTTTTAGCCAATTACCATCGTTAGCGGATAGTGCATTAGTAAAAAAATCAGTTGAGGATTTAAAGGCAAATTTTTTGGCTGATACAAGTGCAGAAAAATATGTTGCACGTAACTCTACAACTATTCCATTTGTAAATGAATTTTTGCCCTTATCTAAAATAACATCCGAAGCAAAAGATACACTATTAAAGCTACCTGTAGGCACAGTATACGGACCTTATGTAGATGGACAAAATTTTGCGTTAGCAAAAATATTAGGGGTAAAACAATTGCCGGATAGTGTAAAAGCAAGACACATATTAATAAGCTTAAACGATACAAAAACAGGAGCTCCTGTAAGAGCAGATTCAGCAGCAAAACAATTGGCAGATAGTATATTAATAGCAGTAAAATCAGGAGCAGACTTTGCAGGATTAGCAGCAAAATATTCAGCAGATGCTAACAGTGTTCCTAAGGGAGGAGATTTAGGACCATTAACTTTTGGTACCTCATTACCGCCAGAGCTAAATGAATTTGCTTTTGGAAAAGTGGCTGGAGAAAAAGCTGTAGTAAAAACCCAATATGGTTACCACGTTATAGATATAGTAAGCCAAAGTAATTTTAAACCAGCTTTAAAAGTGGCTTACTTAGCTAAAACAATAAACCCTAGCGATGAAACAATAAACGCAGCAAGTATTGCAGCTACAAAAGCAGCAGCACAAAAAAGCGGAAAAGAATTAGCAGAGTATGCACAAAAAAACGGATTAAGAATTACAGATTTGCCCTTAACTATTAAAGAAAATGATTTTACAGTGGCAAACATGCAAGATGCTAGAAGCCTTGTACGTTGGGTATTTGAAGCAAAAAAAGGGGCAGTTAGTGATCCAATAATTGTAGGGAGCGATTTTGTAGTAGCCACGGTAAATAAAATTTACAGCGAAGGTGTGCAAGATGCAGAAACAGCAAGAGTTGGAGCAGAAGCAATTGTAAGAAATCAAAAAAAGGCTGCAATAATTACTGCAAAATTGGGAGCAACATTAGAATCGGCATCAGCAGCATATAATAATCCAATTAATACAGCAGGAGCAGATAGTACCATTACATTAGCAGGTAGAATAATTAACGGAATAGGGAATGAGCCAAAAGTAATAGGCGCTTCTTTTAACAAAGAAAATCAAACAAAAGTTTCAACTCCAATAATTGGCAATACCGGTGTATATGTAATTAAAGTATCAAGCATACAGGCATTACCTGCACCAACTGCGGATGAAACAGAAGCACAAGTAACCTCTCATACAGCAACAATTAGAGGGCTTACTAACCAATGGTTTGAAGGATTAAGAAAACAAGCAACAATTAAAGACAACAGATCAAAATTCTTTTAAATTAATATTTTTTAAATTAACCGCCTAAACATATAGGCGGTTTTTTTATGCAAAACTTTAGCTAAACTGCTTTTTAAAAGCTACAAAAAAGAAGTAAATTTGTGTATTATGGAAACAGAAACATTTATTAACAAAGTAGCAGAGAGTGGAATAATAACTATAAACCTAGAAGATTTTTACCCAAAAGAAGAAGTAGAGATTTTTGATATGAAGGACTACTTATTTATGGGGCTAATTTTAAAAGAAAAAGACTTTAGAGAAGCATTAAAAATTTTAGACACTTCATTGTACAACCAAAAGCATGTTGCTTTAACCTGTAGTACTGATGCAATTATACCCATGTGGGCATACATGTTAGTAGCAAGCTTATTACAACCAGTTACCAAAAGTATACGTTTTGGTAATAAAGCGTTGGTTACAGAACAATTGCTTGTAAAAAATATAGATGAAATAAATACCAATACATATACAGATGCAAGGGTTGTAATAAAAGGTTGTGGAGATTTACCTATTGCTGAAGCTGCTTATATGGCTATAACTTCAAAACTTAGGCCCGTTGTAAAAAGCATTATGTATGGTGAGCCCTGTAGCACAGTGCCTGTTTTTAAAAAAGCAATGATAAAAGTGTAGTTATTTTAATTTAATATTCTTAAAGGTGAAAATACTATTGATACTATACATCTGTTTTAGTTTATCTGCACAGCTATCTGCACAAAACATAGAAACACTTAGGCAAAACATAGAAAAAATTACTAAAACAAAAAAGGCCAAAGTTGGCGTTGCTATTTACAATATCAATACAAAGCAAGGATTTTTTATAAATGAAGGCACACATTTTCCGTTGCAAAGTGTATATAAATTTCACATAGCATTAGTGGTATTATCCTTAATTGATGAAGGAAAATTTACGCTAGATAAAAAAATATCAATTACAAAAAAAGATCTTGTTCCCAACTTATATAGCCCTATTAAAGAAACGTATCCTAATGGAGTTACGCTTACCGTTGCAGAAATTTTAGAATATACCGTTTGCCAAAGTGATAATGTTGGTTGTGATGTGTTGTTGCGTTTAATAGGCGGCCCATCAGTTGTAGAAAACTATTTTATTAAAAATAAGTTTACTGGAATATCTATTAAAACTAATGAGCAAGACCAACAAGCGTACTGGCAAACGCAATTTAAAAATTGGATAACAGTTGAAAGTTCAAACGATATTCTGAAAAAATTTTTCGACAAAAAACAGCCTTACTTATCTAAAAATAGCTATAAATTTATTTGGGGTTTAATGGAGAAAACCCAAACGGGTAAAGAAAGGCTAAAGGGAAAATTACCAACAAATGTAGTTGTGGCACATAAAACGGGCACATCTGGTAAAAATAAAGATAGAATTACTTCTGCTGTAAATGATATTGGAATTATTTATTTACCCAATGGGGATTTCATTATAATAAGTGTATTTGTAACAAACTCTATAGAGAATGACAAAACCAATGAAAAAATTATTGCCGATATCTCAAAAACTACCTATGATTTTTTTATTGCAAAATAAAAAAGCTTAACACTTGTTTATTAACCTTCCGTTTTCATACAAAGGTAAAGCAGGTGCAAGGTCATCTGTTAAGCAATATCTAATATCTTTTTCTAAATGATATTTTGTGAGCCTGTGATAATGGGTGGCATTACGCTCCTTCATAAAATCGAAAAGATTTGGAGATGCAGTTAGGTATAAATGCTCTGCCATTTGGCTGCTATCACAAGTAATTTCAAACTCGTTTTTTAAACGGCTTACTACAGCCCCTGCAAAAAGGGTGTCTTCAATATTTACCTTATCCTTCCATGCTGCACAAGCAAGCACAACGTTATTTTTTTGAGCGGATAAATATTTACATACAGCACTGATATTAGGAAAAGAGCCAGTTATTATTTGTGTGGCACCATTAGTTAAAGCCATGTGCAAAAGTTTAGTGCCATTGGTAGTTGTAAGCACTAAAGATTTTCCATCTATAAAACTTGTTGGATATTCAAAAGGAGAGTTACCATGCTGCAAACCTTCAGCTACTTTTCCATCTCTTTCACCAGCGGTTATAGCTTTAAGTTCAGCCCCCAAACTAATGCATTTATCTACTTCATCAATTGGTATAACTTCTGCAGCACCATTGTGTAACGCTGTAGTAATGGTGCTAGTAGCTCTCAAAACATCAATTATAACAACTATCGAATTTGTTAGATCATATAAATGAATTAATGCAGGAGATAGGCAGGTGTATAGACTTGGTTTCATTAAAAAAGTTTTTTAGAAGGAGTAAAAATTAAACAAAAGGAACTTTTACTACAACAGCTTTTAATAAAGTTTGCCTAACTTTTATAAAAATTTCGCTTCCAATAGTACTATAATCTGTATTTACATAACCCATACCTATTGCCTTGCCTAAAGATGGGGCTTGGGTACCAGATGTAACTCTACCAATAGTAGCACCATCAAAATCTTTTATCTCATAATCATGCCTAGCAATTCCTTTTTCAATCATTTCGAAACCAACTAATTTTTTAGTAACACCAGCCAATTTTTGTGCTTCAAAGGTTGCTTTATTAGTAAAGTCTTTGGTAAATTTTGTTATCCACCCCAACCCGGCCTCAATAGGGCTAGTAGTGTCATCAATATCCATTCCGTATAAACAAAACCCTTTTTCCAGGCGTAAAGTATCTCTTGCACCAAGGCCAATAGGCTGTATGCCACTAGCTTTTCCTGCTTTAAAAATAGCATCCCATATAATATTAGCAGCGTCATCTTTATCTTCAAAATAAATTTCAACGCCACCGCTACCAGTGTAGCCAGTAGCACTAATAAGCACATTGGGTACGCCGGCAAAAGTTCCTTTTACAAAAGTGTAATAAGTTAGGTTTAAAATATCAATATCAGTTAAAGCCTGTAAAATTTTTGTTGCGTTAGGCCCTTGTATGGCAAGTAAGCATGTATCTGCAGAAATGTTTTGCAACGTAACATTATTATCGTTATGTGCATTTATCCAATCCCAATCTTTATCAATATTACCAGCATTTACAACTAACATATAAATATTATTAGGCTCAATACAATACACCAACAAATCATCTACAATGCCGCCATCGTCATTTGGTAAGCAGCTATACTGAGCTTTGCCAGCAGTAAGTTTACTTGCATCGTTTGTGGTTAGTCGTTGTATTAAATCTAAAGCATGTTCTCCTTTAACCATAAACTCACCCATATGGCTCACATCAAAAACACCAGCATTTTTGCGTACAGCAGCATGCTCATCGTTTATGCCGCTGTAAGAAATAGGCATATTAAAACCAGCAAATTCGGCCATTTTAGCACCTAAAGCAATATGTTTTTCAGTAAAGGGAGTGTTTTTCATAATTTAATATTAATTACAATATTTGGTTAAAATTTTTAAGTGCAAGCAAAAGTAAATAATAAAATATAAAATTTTTTTAAAAAGAGTTTTTACAAAAAACCCTACCTGATACAGTAGGGCTTTACACTTCTCCAACATAAACAAAATTTAGTAAGGCAGCAATACCATAGCGTATTTGAATGGGCTTACATAAGCTTCAGAACTGTAGGCAGTTTCATCTTGTTTGTCTTCTATTCTCTCTATTTGTTTTTCAAGTTTTTCTTTTTCAGTAGTTAAAGAGTCTTTAAGTTTCTTTTCACTTTTTTGTATAATTTTATTTAAAGAGTCTTTTTTGTTATCTACGTCATTACCGTTGGTTTCATAATCTTCAATTATTTCACCGTCTCTTTCCACGGTAACCCTTTTTCTTTTTCTAAAATTATAATCGTAATCTTTTGCAGGGGTGCCATCAAGCGTATACAAACCATTTGCTGTCATTTTATACCAAGTGTCTTCTTTCCAGCCATGTTCAAAAAATTCATAATCTCCATCATCATAATTACCAATATTAAAATGAGTGTAAAAACCAGGCATGTTGTTTATCTTAATTTGTTTGCCTACCGGTACATATATTGTAATGGAAACTTGTTGATTTCTAAATTTATCAAATTTGTTTATGGAGAAACCTTTGTCTAAAACAAGCAGGCTATCTTGTTGGGTTACGTTAAATTGTATAAGCCTAGCCAAGCTATCTGCATACATAGTTTTTCCGCCATAAGCAATACGCTCAATGGTAACTCTAAAACTATCGGTATTTGATTTAGCGATATTGATGTTGGTATTTTTTATAAAAGCAGTATCATCGTTAGATGCACTAAAAGGTTCAAAATTAAACCAACCACCACGTCTAATTTTTGAATTGGTTGCATAATTAGTAACCTCTAAATTTTTTACCCCCGGGTTTGAAAGAAACACCTCTTCATTAATTTGGGGGGATGAAATAGCCCTAAAATCTTTAACAACAGAGGCAACTAAAGCGGCGGCGCAAATCCAACCAATAATCCACATGGCACCAAAACCATAGCGTAAAAGTTTACTACCTGCTTTAATTTTTGCAAGTTTTCTTATTATCCAAGTTATTACACCAAGCATAGGGGCTATAATAAAAAATAACAGGGTGCCCCAAGCTAACCAATTTTGCATACCATCGGTTAATAAATAATCTTTATAAGGAAAAACACCAATAGAAGTTATACCAGCAAAAAACAACGCTACAATGAGTGCTATGGATACTATGCCAATAATTGTATATGCAAACGCCTTAACTATAAAAACAATTATATCTCCTATTGAACCGCCACCCTTTTTTGCCAAGTTACTAGCCTCTTTGCCAAAAACTCTACTTTTGTCAGCAGCTACAACAGCGGCTTCATTTCCAAATTTTTGTACCCTTTGTTGTACACCTTTCATTTCTTCAATTACTGAATCTTTAATACTATTTAAATCAACTTTTTCGCCTTTCATTTCTAATTTTTCAGCAGTTGTTTTTGCCTCAGGCAAAACCAACCAAAGTATAACATAGATAAATAATGCACCTGGGCTGAAGTTTAAAAAATTGAAGTCGCCAAAATCACCATTAAACCACCTGTTTTTTCCTATGATGGATAAAATGGGTAGTAAGAAAACCAACCTAGGTATCCAAACATTTATACCTAAATAATGACTGATACCACTACAAACACCTGCTATATATTTATCTTCATTATCTCTATACAATTTTTTTCTACGGCTACCAATTACAGTTGTAGCACTACTAGGTACAGCTATCCACAGTATTATATATGGTATAAAACCAATACCAAACGAAAACAACAATACTAAAAAAACAATCCTTACAATAACAATATCAATATCAAAATAATTAGCAATGCCACTACAAACACCTCCAACGAGTTTATGATTTTCATCTCTGAATAATCTTCTTTTACCATTTGTATTGGTATAGTTAGCCTCATCATTATATGCCTTGTTTTCTCTTTGTTTTTCAGTTGTAGCATCTGCAACAGAATCGTCAAAATCTTCAGGGCGGCCAATACTTTTAATTATGGCCTCCACATCAGCATCTTCAATGCAAGTAGCCCCTAATTTAATACGCTCTTGAAAAAGCTCACCAATTCTACTTTCTATATCATTAATAATTTCATCTTTACCTTCTTCCATAGCAAAATGGCGCTGCAGGCTTTCAATATATTGTTTTAGCAAATCATAAGCTGATACTTCTATTGGTACCACCCTACCTTGAAAATTGATGTTTATAACTTGTTTCATTTTATTGTTATTAAGGGTAAAAATGATTTTACCGTTATGTAAATGTTGTTAGTTGAAAGTGTAGTAGTTGTTTAAGTTGTTAATGCTGTTACAGCATTTGCCATTTCGTTCCATGTTGTTTCTAACTCTGCATAAAATTTAGCACCCCTTTCAGTGAGTAAAAAATATTTACGTGGCGGCCCACTGCTACTCTCTACCCACCTATAGGTTAATAGTTCTGCATTTTTTAATCTGGTTAATAAAGGATAAAGCGTTCCTTCAAAAATGTTTAAGTTGGCAGCTTTCATTTTATCTATAATATCTGAAGGGTAAGCCTCACCCTGTTTTATTACAGAAAGGATGCAAAATTCCAAAACGCCTTTACGCATTTGGCTTGCCGTGTTTTCTATATTCATACCATGTATTTTATTGTTGATAAAGCAAAGGTATGTATAAATGTAGTACTATGTAAAACACAATACCATATAAGAGATAGTAGCTTGCTAGACATTTTTATAATTAATTGATTTATAGTTATTTAACATAAAAAATTGACTAAAAATTTATTATGTTATTGTATAAGTGGTAAATATTTGTTATTGAATGGTAGTATTTGTAAACTAAAAATATAACTATATAGCACTAAAAATTAATTGAAATTTTATAGCTATTGCTTTAATAATCAGTTTTATAATTTAATTTCTGCTTTAATTGCACATTATCTAAGCCGAACATAAATATACTTTTGAGTTTACAG
>JANMAV010000259.1:0-3374 GCA_031360055.1 Ferruginibacter sp. | reverse complement strand
ATGCAGCAGGCAACCAAAAATATGTAGTAATAGTTAAAGAGAATAAAGTAATGCTTGAGCTGGTAACTTTATTTTCATATCTATTTTGTGCCTTTTTAATATTAAGTGCAATAGCTTGGGTTTTACGTTTGTTATTACAATTTAAATTAAAACTATTTACACTTTACAGCAGCATTCAACTCAGTATTAAACAGCAAGTGCACAGCACAGTAATATTTTTTAGTGTTTTTTCATTTCTGGTAATTGGCTTAGCCACAATATTATTTTTTATAAATAGATATAAGACTAATAATATAGAAACGCTTAGCAGAACAATTAAAAAAATAAATGAAACCATATCAACCAATGTAAATTTTATTGCACTACAGCAAACCAATATTAATTTTTCTGAAATTAATAATAGTGAAGCTCAAACCCTTATCAATAGCTTATCCCAAGTATATGGGTTGGATATTAATTTATATAATACAGGTGGAAAATTGTATGCATCATCCTTACCACTACCCTATCAAAAAGGCATTGTAAGTATAGCCATGCACCCAATGGCATTTTTTCACTTAAAAGAAAAAAATGAAATAATATTTTATCAAAATGAAGAAATTGGTACCCTACAATTTGCTAGCATGTATATACCATTGGGCAAAACTATTGGCGAAAATATTGGTTATATAAATATTCCCTACTTTACTTCTCAGGTAAAATTAAAAGATGAAATTTCTAACTTTTTAATTACCATTATCAATTTAAATGCATTTATATTTTTAATAGCTGGTATTGTTGCTTTAATAATTACTAATAGAATTACCAATTCTTTTTCAATTATAAGTGATAAAATGAAGCAAATAAATGTAGGAAAACACAATGACCCTATAATATGGCACAGAAAAGATGAAATTGGAACTTTGGTAAAAGAATATAATAAAATGCTTGCCAAACTCGACAAAAGTGCAGCAGCTTTGGCACAAACTGAACGGGAAAATGCTTGGCAAGAAATGGCTAAACAGGTGGCACACGAAATAAAAAATCCACTTACACCCATGAAATTGAGCATGCAATATCTACAAAAAAGTATTGATGCTGATGCACCAAACATTAAAGAGCTTGCTGCAAAAGTATCTGCCACGTTGGTGCAGCAAATTGATTATCTCAGCAATATAGCTGGAGAATTTAGCCGCTTTGCAAATATTGAAAATAATAAACCAGAAATATTTAATGTTATAGAAACCTTACAATCTTTACAACAGTTATATGCTGCAGATTCAAACCATACTATTAACTGGAAATACAATAATACAGCCGTTTTAATATTTGCTGATAAAACTCATATAAATAGAATATTAACCAACTTAATTTTAAATGGTATACAAGCTGTACCTACAGATAAACATCCTACCATTACTATTGTACAAACTGTAGATGATAAAAATGTAAAAATTTCAATTACGGATAACGGCACAGGTATTAATGAGGAAGCGATATCAAAAATATTTACCCCAAATTTTACAACAAAAACATCAGGTACTGGGCTGGGTTTAGCCATGTGCAAAAGAATGGTAGAGCAAGCAAATGGTAATATTAATTTTGTTACCAGCCATACTGGTACTACATTTAATGTAAGCTTGCCTTTATATAAAAATTAATATATTACAACCCTTTTAGCGTTTTTACTTTTTGCAAATAAGTTTCAAATTCTACTAAACTATAACTACTTAAATTTTGGGTTGGTTGTAATAATGCTTTTTGTGCAGCAAATACACCATATTGCACATCATCTATACCTGTAATGCTATGGGCATCGGGATTTACAGAGATTAGAACATTTTTTTTAAGAGCATATTTAATCTCTCTCCAATCAATATCTAGCCTATTTGGGTTTGCATTAAGCTCTATTACCACATGGTTGGCGGCACAGGCATCTATAATAGTTGTAAAGTTTAATGGGTAGCTAGGCCTACTTAATAATAAACGGCCTGTTAAATGCCCAAGTATGGTGGTATGCTTATTTTCAATAGCAGCTAGCAGCCTTGCCATGGCTTTTTCTTCAGTCATTTTTAGGTTGCTGTGTATACTTGCTACAACCAAATCAAATGTGCTTAAAATAGCATCACTATAATCTAAACTACCATCTCCCAAAATATCACTTTCAATACTTTTAAAAATTTTAAAAGGAAATAATTTTTCATTTAGTTCATCAATATATTGGTGCTGAGGTTTTAGTTGATCTTCTTTTAAGCCTTGTGCATAAGATGCAGTTTTGCTATGGTCTGTTATCACCAAATATTCCATTCCCTTTTGCCTAGCTGCAATAGCCATTTCCTCAATAGTATTATTACCATCACTCCAATTGCTATGGCAGTGTATTAATCCTTTAATGTGATTAGGCTGTAAAACATTGTTAAGTATAGTTTCAGAAGCCGTAAGTATATCTGCATCTTCTCTAACATAAGCTGGTATGTAAGCTACATTTCTACTTTTAAAATAATCTGCTTCAGTATGTACATCTTTTGTTGAAGTAGGCAAAGCTGTTATGGCATTAAAAAATGCAGTTGATGAGGAAGTTTCTATCAACTTATCAATAATATTTATAGTAGTTGCAAATATTTTTATGGTAATTTTTGCATCGGTACTATACAAAATAACATCTTCTAATTGGCTTATAAAGGTAAACCCGTTTTGTTTGCTTAGAGTGTCTACAACAACTGTTGGTGTAGTAGCTATAACAAATTCTAATTGTGAGATGGTTTCTATCTGCCTTGCATAATCTCCCGTAACAAATACTTTAACACCAATAAATATTTTTTTAAATATAGTTGAAAACTCATGTGCAGCGCTAATTACTTGGCTAAATAAATAGCTGCCTTTATTTTGTAAATAATATTCAATGCCATTTATTACACTTTGTTGTGTTTTTTCGCCAAAGCCTTTAAATAATTTTAATCTATTTTCTTTACAAGCGTATAATAGTTCTCCAATGCTTTCCAATTCCATTTGTTTCCAAATTGTATGTATTTTTTTAGGTCCAATGCCCTTTATCCGTAACATTTCTACCACTCCTGCAGGAGTTTTTACCAACATTTCTTCTAATTGAGGAAATCTATTAGTTGCTAAAATTTCTACAATTTTTGCACCGGTAGAAATACCTATGCCTTGTAATGTTGGAATTTGATTAGCTTCCATTTTGCTAAGTTGAACAGGCAATTTATCAATTGCAAATGCTGCAGAACTATATGCTTTTGCTTTAAAACTATTTTCTCCATTTATATCAAGTAAGTTACTTAGTAATGAAAATAAATCTGAAATTTGATGGTTGTTCATTAGCGTAAAATAAAGAAAAAAAATTGGAAAAGAAATTACTCAAAATTTTAGAAATTTTT
>JANMAV010000250.1:0-4940 GCA_031360055.1 Ferruginibacter sp. | reverse complement strand
GCTGGCGCTGCTGATGGTGAGCAAATACCAGCGTGATGTTGCGCGTAAAAATCAAGCGCGTAGCAGTGTGTTTGATGATTGCAAAAGTGGTATCCGTAAATTCAGAAATAATTTGTACCGCAGCATCAACGTCTACTAAATTATTATACGATAATTCTTTACCATGCAGCTGAGTAAAAATCTCATCTAAATCGCCATAAAAACCGGCAGTTTGGTGTGGGTTTTCGCCATAACGCAAGCTCCGTTTTTCTTTATTAAATGGGGTGCTAAATGCTAATGAATTAAAATATGATGAAATGGCATTATCATAGTGGCTACATACATCAAAAGCTTTTATAGCAAAGGCTTTACGTTCATCTATGCTTGTTTCAGCATGTTGGTTTACCAATATATTTTCTAACGCTGCGTATTGTTTTTTAGCCGCTATTACTACTACATCTGCAAAGTTTTTTGCAGCAGCTCTAATCATACTTGGGCCACCAATATCTATCTTCTCAATAATTGCTTTTTCATCTGTTGTGCTGGCTACTGTTTCTTCAAATGGATATAAATCTACAATTACCAAATCAATTTCAGGTATGGCATGTTCAGTCATTTCTGCAATATGAGTTTTGTCGCTCCTTTTACCAAGTATACCACCAAATACTTTTGGGTGCAAGGTTTTTACTCTACCACCTAAAATAGATGGGTAAGAGGTTAAAGATTCTACAGGTACACAAGTAGCACCTAGTTGCTCAATAAATTGTTGTGTACCTCCTGTACTATACATGGTAATACCAAGCTTTTGTAATTGCATAATTACAGGCTCTAAACCATCTTTATAAAATACTGAAATAAGGGCTGATTGAATTTTTTTTTGCATAAAATTGTTATTCTACATCTACAATATATGCACCCATTTGAGCGGTGCTATGAAAACGCAAATGTAATTCTTCACATTGCTTTTTCCACAATTCAGTTTTCCCCAAAGTGTTAGAACCATCAATTAGTACCATTTGTGGTTGTATGGTTTTACAAAGTTTAAACAAATTGAGGTAAGGGCTATTGCTTATAACTAATAAATTAATAGGTATTGGAGAACTTATAGGCAAGTATTGTACAGTTGTATCGTAATGGAGTATTGTATAATTATAAAATTGCCATAGTTTATTGTTGTATTTTATGCTTGTAAAAGTATCTGCAGATGGTTTTATTTGATATAAAATTCGAGCCGGTTTTAAATTAAAATTTTGCAAAGCGCCATCAATTTTCAAGGTATCATCACCATAAAACCAATATTTTTTACCTTCAATAAAATCTATGGCAGTATGTTTATTTACATTGTATACAACTAATTTTTTTTGATAACTATATTTTATTTTACCAAAGCTCCACAAGCCCATAAATACTGACAACAGCAAAATACTTGCAAGCAAAAACTTTTTACTCTTTCGTAATAATGCTGCACTTAACAAAATGGTGAATACGTACAATATAAATGTTGTTAATAGTGTAGCATGTATGGTATCAATTAATGAAAATGGTAATTTATTACAAAATTCTATTGCAAAATTCATAAATAAAGTAAGCCAGTAAATTATTTTTCCTAATACAAATGCTACAGGCTCAAACCACGAAACAGCAATTAGCAAAATTTCTGCAAATAAAATTAGGGTTGATAATGGCACACAAATTAAATTGGTAAGCAAAAACAAAATCGGTATTTGATGAAAATAATAAATACAAATGGGTAGGGTAAGTATTTGTGCTGCTATAGTTATGCTACACATTTGCCATACTTTCTGTGCAATCCAATGTTTACTAAACCATAAATTTTCAATTGGTTTTTGTAACCAAACAATTCCTACAATGGCTAAATAACTTAACTGAAAACCAACATCCCACATTAAAAATGGATTATAACAGAGTAGTAAAAATGCCGAGGCCGATAATGAGTTATAGATATTGGCTTGTCTAAAAAAGTTTTTTCCTACAGTTATGCATGTAAACATAACTGCACTTCTTAATACCGATGCTGATGCTCCAGTTATTAAACTAAATAACCACAAACTTGTTAGAATAATAAATACTGTGGCTATTTTAGATTTTTTTACATACGGCACTCTGGCTAAAAGCCAAACTAGCCCTGCATATATTAGCCCTAAATGCATACCTGATATGGCAATAATGTGTACTACTCCTGTGTTGCTATACGCTTGTACTAAATCTTTATCTAAATCCTGCTTATAACCAATTAATAAAGCTTCGGCAATGCCAGTAGCTTTTTTATTACCAACTATATACTTTTTTAAAATGGCAATAACTTTTTGCTGAGCAAAAAAAATGAAGGAATATAATTTGTTACTATTAGTATTTTGTAACAGTATAAAGTTGCTTTTGCTCAAATAAACCTGCTGTTGTGTTTGTTGAAAAACCATGTACTGCCCATAATTAAACGCCCCTGGGTTACCTGAATTTTGAATGTTTTGAAGCCGAGCTTGCAACATTATTCTATCGCCGTATGCCGGCAGTGTTATGCTATCTTTTTTACTAAAATATAAAAGTAATTTACCTGAAACGGTTTGAGTTACTGTATCATTAATAACCATTTCTACCTTTGCTTGGGTGGTATAGGTATTTTCATTTTCAACTAATGGTTGTGTAATAGTAGCAACTATTTTACTAGAATTATTATAATATTTACCATAATAATTATATTTATTAATGCTATTTTTTTGTTGGGTTAGTGCCATGGCTGCACTAATAATTACTACGTTTAGTATGATGCCATAGTATACCTCAACTGCATATCGAATATGTATAGGTAAAAATTTAAAGCTCCATAATAAAATTGACCCAATTATTAAAATATTTACCGTTATTGTTATTGGCACATAAGTGTACCATTGTAATAATATACCAGCAATAAATGGCAGCAGCAGCCTAATAAAAGGAGCTTGTTTGTAAAAGGGTATAGTAAATTTTACTGCCAATAAATTGTTTTGGTAGTAGTAATTTACATAAAATTAAGTAGAGGGGAAATTATAATAATTTAGGATAAGTGAAAAACAGATACTCTTTTTTTGCAGTTTTAAAATCCCTCCAATTTTCTATTTGTATTGATACTGCAAAAATTGCTGTAGTGGGCATATCATCTACCTCACAACCTGTATGTAATGAGTTCACAAAATCAGTAATACCTGGGTTGTGTGCAAAAATAGCTACTTGCTCTATATTATTATTAATGTTAGATAACACTTCATAAAATACGTTTGTAGGGGCATGGTAAAGCTCAGTTTTATACTCAATGTTTCCTTCGTTTATATTATAAGCTGCAGCAAAGGCAATACAGGTACTTTTTGCTCTTACAGCTGGGCTGCTTATTACATGCTCTAGCTTTATATTTTTTTGTATTAAATGTGCTGCCATGTTTGGAGCATCTTTATTACCCCTATCATTTAATGGCCTTTCAAAATCAGTTTGGTTAGCATTAGCCCAGCTGCTTTTGGCATGGCGTACAATGTACAAGGTTTTCATTTTGTATTATTTTAATGTACTAAAAAGTTATTTGATGTAAATTTTATGTAGAGTCTGAATTACAACTCATTAAAGTATTTTATACTAAGAGTTTAATAACTAAACTGCTACAATTTGTATGCCTTTTATAAAATGTATAGTTTCTAAACAAAAATTTATGCATTTTTAAAGAGTGAATACCGTTACTATTTGTTGTGAAAATAAAAAGCGGTTGTTTCACAAAATGAAACAACCGCTTAAAAATTTTTTGACTTCTTACTTATGCTAATTCAGCAGTCATACTTTTAGTTACTCTTTTACGAGCATCTTCATCTAATATAGTTTTACGAAGGCGAATACTTTTAGGTGTAACTTCAATACACTCATCTCCTTGTATATACTCCATACACTCTTCTAAACTCATTTGAATTTTTGGAGCTGCCTTACTTGCATCATCAGTACCACTTGCTCTATGGTTGGTTAATTTTTTTGCCTCTGTAGCATTTACCACTAAATCGCCTGGCTTAATATGCTCAGCTATTATTTGGCCTACATAAACTTCCTCTCCTGGATCTACAAAAAAGCGACCTCTATCTTGTAATTTATCTACTGAATAGCCAGTAGTACGCTCAGTTGTTTTGCTAAGCAATACACCATTGTTACGGCCAGGTATTGGCCCTTTCCATGGCTTATATTCTGTAAAGCGATGAGCCATTACAGCTTCACCTGCAGTACCTGTAAGCATGGTACTACGTAAGCCAATTAACCCACGAGATGGTATATCAAACTCTACGTGTTGCATTTCACCCTTGGTTTCCATTATCAACATTTCGCCTTTGCGTTGTGTAACCAAATCAATTACTTTACCACTATATTCTGCCGGTACATCTACCACCAAATTTTCATATGGCTCATGCTTTTGTCCGTTAATTTGCTTTACTAATACTTGAGGCTGCCCTACAGTAAGTTCAAAACCCTCTCTCCTCATAGTTTCTATCAATATACCTAAATGCAATATACCTCTACCAAAAACCAAAAAGCTATCAGCACCATCGGTATCTTCTACCCTTAATGCTAAGTTTTTTTCAGTTTCTTTCATCAACCTATCTCTAAGGTGGCGGCTAGTTACAAATTTACCTTCTTTACCAAAAAACGGTGAGTTGTTAATGCTAAACAACATACTCATAGTTGGCTCATCTACACTTATTAATGGTAATGCTTCTGGGTTTTCTACATCAGCAATAGTATCTCCAATATTAAATTCTTCTAAACCCACCACAGCACAAATATCTCCAGCTACAACTTCTGTAACTTTCTTTTTGCCCATACCCTCAAACACATACAATTCTTTAATCTTCATTTTTTTGATAGCACCATCAGCTTGCATTAAAGCTATTTGTTGGCTCTCTTTTATTACGCCTCTTGCTACTTTACCAACGGCAATA
>JANMAV010000220.1:0-7050 GCA_031360055.1 Ferruginibacter sp. | reverse complement strand
AAATGTAGTTTTTTAAGCTAATGACATACCAAATTTTTGAAGCCGAAACTATTTATTTTTTGAAGTAATTTTAAAACTGATATAACTGCAAATTTTATTATAATCTGTTAAAGTAAAAGCTTACTACATCAATCCCAACATCAAAAACCCAAACCTTACCCTATTTCCCTATTTTACTTTGTGGGGTAACTTTACCTTCGTACCTTGCATAATGCAAGCCCTTAAACACTTTAAGTAGCTGCACTTACTGGTGTTTTTAAAAACTTACTAAGCTTTGGCATTACCACATTTAATTAAGCATGTTTACAATAACGGTACCGATGATGTTATACGCCGTGGCAAAAAAATTCACTCCCTAAATTATGTAGAGCTAGTAGAGCATGATGAGCTTATGGCCAACATAGTATTTAGGGTAAAAGACGATGTGTACAGCACTTTTTACAAAGTATATATTGATAAATATACTGATGCTAAAGCAATGAACCTGCGTTGCACTTGCCCTTATAACCTTGGTGATATTTGTAGGCACGAAGCTGCAGCCCTACTGCGTTTGCAAGATATGGTAGATAAAAATTTGCTAAGAAGTAGTGCTATACAATACAACCAAATGCACTCAGTGGCTAAAATGAAAAACATTGATCTAAAAATGATTAAAATGTTATCGAGCCCACACATTTTTAGCGAAGCTGAAAATCTAATGCAAGGTAATAAAGCTACTATATTAAAAGCTGCTGATGAAAGAGTAGAGGCAGAACTTACCATACATGGACAAAAATTTCCTTTAGTAATTCAAAAAAACGATGAACGTAATTTTGATACTTC
Source organism: Ferruginibacter sp. (assembly GCA_031360055.1). GTDB lineage: Bacteria > Bacteroidota > Bacteroidia > Chitinophagales > Chitinophagaceae > Ferruginibacter. The sequence continues at coordinate 6,228 of JANMAV010000220.1, read as the reverse complement.
GTGCATGTGTAGCGAAACCATGCATCCACTTTGTGAGCATAAAGTATTGTTATTTGTGCAGCTTTTGCACAATTATGGTTCTGATTATTTTGACAGCATAAGAAATTGGGATAAAGAAAAAAACAAGCTGTTGCAAATTTATGGTTACAGCCTACAAGATGATATAACCGGAAAATTTGAATTTTCGTACAAGGATAATAAACCCTTTTTAAAAGTATTAGATAGCAACATAAAAAGAGTAGCTGCCCCAACACAAGGTATAAATACAACTATACAAAAAGAGGCAACGGTATTTGTACCCATAGCTAATGTGCCATTACAACCTGTGGCAACAGTAAAAAAACAAGCTGTACGGCTTGGGCTTGTATTTAATTTTAATGCAAAAAATTATCCTGGTTTTACGGTAGATGCTATACAAGGTGAGCCTGATGATGATAATAAAAAGTATATTAGCAAAACCGAAAAACTAGATCTTACAAAATTTGTAGATACCGAAGCTTTTTCCGAAGACGATAAAATGCTATTTGCACAAATACGCAAACTGCAGGATACAGAAATAAACAAATACCTAAACAGAAACTCTCCTTTTAGTGGTATTTGGGAAAACATTTTACATACCAATGGCGATGATTTGCCCGAAGAAACTAAAGCATTAATTACGGAATACCTGCACCCTAAACTTAAAAAAATATTTGATGAACAGGTAAATAACCCTTTCATTTTTATTTTACCAATTTCAAAAAAATTAAAAACAGCACATTTACAAGAGGCAGAAGTGAGCAACAATTTTTTAGCACCATTATTTAAAGTGGCCACTAAAAAAAACAATTTCGAAATAATGTGCATGGTACGTGTAGGTGGGCAAACGCTCGGTTTTAATGAAAACAAAAGTGGTAGTGGTTTAGTTTTTTTGTATGAAGATGTGCTGTATACCTGGCAAAAGCCTGATGATGTAATGCAAGTAGAAAAATTTATACAACAAGGAAACATATCCTTAACAAAGGCAAATTGGGTAGATAAAATGGAGAAGATTATACTACCGCTTACAAAATTATATGAAGTAGATTTTGATAAAAGTTTAATAAAAGATATTAAAGTTAGTGTGCCCGATATTAAGTTAATGCTGCAAGAGAGGGGAGATTATTTATTGTTTCAGCCCATATTTAGTTACAAGGGTTTTGAAACTAAAGCAGGCGATAAAGAAACTATAATAATACCCGACGGCGATAAAATTTTACAAATACACCGTAATAAAGATGCCGAAGGAGCATTTTTACAAAAGCTAGAAAGCCTTCACTCAGGCTTTATTACGAAGCAAGAAACTGGAAGTTTAGTGCTAAAAGGAGCTGACGTGTTACGCAACAATTGGTTCTTTTTATTTGTAGATGCTATGAAGGAAATAAAAGTGCCTGTATTTGGTTTTGAGGCACTTAAAAATTTTAGGTTTAATACTGCCAGGCCAAGCACACACATACATGTAAGCAGTGGGCAGGATTGGTTTGATGCTAAAGTAGAAATTGAATTTGGTGAGCAACGGGTAGGCATTGCAGATATTAAAAGGGCATTGGCCGAAAAACAATCATTTGTACAGCTAGGCGATGGCACCTTGGGAATTTTGCCAGATGAGTGGTTAAAAAAATACTCTTTATTATTTAAAGTTGGTGATGGACGGACTGATAAATTAAGGCTAAGCCGTTACCACATGAGTGTGATAGATGACTTGTACGAAAACCGTAACGAGGAGGAAATGAGCTTTGCCTTAGATGAAAAATACGAACGCTTAAGAGAGTACAAAAACATACCTGAAACTGTAGCTCCTGCTCAATTAGAGCCTATACTTAGGCCATACCAATTAGCTGGTTACCGCTGGCTTAATTACTTAAATGATGTAGGCTGGGGTGGTATATTGGCAGATGATATGGGGCTTGGCAAAACTGTACAGGCACTTAGTATGCTTGATCATTTTAAAACACAAAACGAAAATTTAACTGCTATAGTAGTTTGCCCTACAACACTTATATACAACTGGCAAAACGAAATAAAAAAATTTACACCAAGTTTAGTTGCTCATGTGCACCACGGTAGTACTCGTAGCAGAAATATAGAGGAGCTTAAAGCAGCTCACATTATTATTACTACCTACGGCACCCTTCGTAGTGATATACAATTGCTACTAAAAATACATTTTGATTATGTAGTGTTAGATGAAAGCCAAGCCATAAAAAACCCATCATCAAAAGTTACAAAAGCGGCTACTTTACTAAACGCAACTAACAGAGTTTGTATGAGTGGTACACCATTGCAAAACAATACTTTTGATATTTATGCCCAAATGAATTTTTTAAACCCCGGCTTACTAGGTAGCATGGAGTTTTTTAGAAATGAATTTGCAAACCCAATTGATAAATTTGGTGAGCCTGAACAAAAAGAGCACTTACGCAAATTACTATACCCATTTATACTTAGGCGTACCAAGGAGCAAGTAGCTAAAGACTTGCCCGAAAAAACGGAGCAAATATTATTTTGTGAAATGGAAACTGAGCAGCGTAAAATATACGATGCTTACCGCAACAGTTATAGAGATAAAATTTTAGGTACTATTGATGAGCAAGGCATTGGGAAAAGCCAGTTAACAATTTTACAAGGTTTAATGAAACTTAGACAAATTTGTGATAGCCCGGCCATTTTAAACGAAGAGGAAAAATTTCCTAACCACAGTATAAAACTTGATGAACTTACTAGAGAAATAAACGAAAATATTGGTAACCATAAAGCATTGGTGTTTTCTCAATTTTTGGGCATGTTGGCACTAATTAAACAAAAACTAACTGAAGCCAAAATTCCTTACGAATATTTTGATGGAGGCACATCTGCCATTGATAGAGAAAAAGCCATTCAAAATTTTCAAAACAATGATGAGTGTAGGGTGTTTTTAATATCACTAAAAGCAGGTGGTGTGGGGCTTAACCTTACTGCTGCTGATTATGTATATATAGTAGACCCTTGGTGGAACCCTGCAGTAGAGCAACAAGCCATTGATAGAACACACCGTATAGGGCAAACAAAAAATATTTTTGCTTACCGTATGATATGTATTGACACCATAGAAGATAAAATATTACAATTGCAAGAACGTAAAAAAATATTAGCAAAAGAGCTTATTGCTGACGATGCAAATTTTGTAAAGGCATTAAGCAAGCAAGATGTGGAGTATTTGTTTTCGTAATAAATAATATTAACCAATCAATTTTTTGTAATAAGCAAATTAAAAATATTAATAACGAGTTGAAGTTTATGTTTTGCATCAAATATTTAAAATATTGAGATGATTTTAAAATTATTAATGCATTTTATTATTAGATAGAAGTTTGCTACCCATTTATTGGTTGTAGAAATAAATCCTCAATATTTACATTTAAATACTTTTATTTTATACATAATATATAAATGGCACGATTTTAATAGTATGTTGAATCATTCACCATAAATTTAAATTATGAATATTTCGCCAAAATTAAAAGTTGCATTTTCTACACTAGTAATGTTTTTAATAAGCATTGTTTTATTTGCACAAGAAAAAAAATTAGATGTTGATGTAAAAATCGGTAAAGATGAATCAAGCCAATGGTACAATAACCCTATCGCATGGGTTGTTGGCGGTGCTATCTTTCTTTTACTTCTTGTTGCATTAATTCGTGGCAAATCAAAAGATTAATTCGTACTATCAAATTTTTCAATTTTATGAACTACAAATAATATATTGAAAATTAATAGTTTTAGTTATGCTCAATGCAATAATTTAGTTTTTAATAACATTAAAAATTTATTGCATTGAGCATGCTTATTTCTTAGATAAAGTAATTAGGTACTAAATAGTTTTATTTTTAAAATTATTGTATCAAAATTTGCACAAAAAATATAGGAAATTTTAATCTTTATACTTTTTATAGATTGGAAATATAGATGTATATTAAATACCTTTTCCACAAATAAAATTTATTGTAGTATTATACAAATTGTAATTCATTAAAAACATCAAAAGCATTAGCATTTGTTTTTGTAAAGCAATCCTAGCTTTGGTTCGTGTCTCACCATTTTCTATTTTTCCCATCAATAGTTTATACCTGTCTTTAACACCTTATGGCGATATGCTAACAGCAAAACTACCTGCGCCAACAAAACACAACCCTTAAAAATTATCATTAGCATACTGCTTTTTAAGCACTAATTTATTGACAAATGTCAAGAATTTATTATAATACCCATCATACCTTACAAACATAATTTGCAATTCATCATATAATTAACATTTTTAATTATGAAACTACACAACCCATTTTGGCTATTGCTTATAGCCCTGCTTACCATTTTTGCAAGCTGCAAAAAAGATAAAACAAATAATGAAGATAAACTACCCCCTATAACGCAAAATGGCGCCAACACTTTTGGATGCCTTATTAATGGAGCAGTTTTTATACCTAAAGGGTATGATGGAAATTTTGCAAACTCTAGAATTACAGTTGACCCAGGTTTTGCAGATGGAGATTTGACTATTACTGTTTATAAAATCAACAACGGGGTAAAATTAACCATGACCATTACCTCAGATTCAATAAAAAATATTGGTACTTTTCAAATTGGTAAAGATTCTACAACTCGAGCAAAATTCATATTACAGAAAAGGACAATTGATTTTGCTACCAATTTTTGTACTGTAGATCCTTATAGTCTATCAAATATTACAGGATTCGTTAGAATAATAAAATATGACTTAATAAATAGAATTTTTTCAGGTGAATTTGAAATAAATTTTAATAATGCTGACTGTGGTTTTGGAGACCCTGTAAAAATTACTCAAGGTCGTTTCGATTATAAATTATAAACAATAATTGCAAAATTAACTATTATGAAAAAATTAATACTAATACTGCTTATAATAATAGGCACTACAAAAACCTTTGCACAAGTAGATAATTATAGGGCTGATTTAGATTACCTTTTTGGGGCTTTAGATAAAACAAAAGTCTATACCGGCTACTTAGCTCCTTATGGTATAGATGCTGTAGACAAGGATGATTTTAATGGGTTATTAACTGATAGTAATATGGTAAATAACCTCGATTTATTTAGGTTTATATATGCTGATATTTACACTGCAAAATTTAACCCTACGGCAATTAGCTTACCAAGTGTAAATGAATTGAATAGTGAGTTAACTACACAAAACCCAACATCACTAGCGTTATTATATGCCAAGTATAATGAGTTTAAAGAAGATGGAGTACAACAAGGATATTTTAGATATACTGATGGTAAATTGTACGATAACGAAGTACAACAAAGTAGATTATACAACCCTGCAAACGGTTACGAAACTAAAAACTTGCTCTACTGGCGCAGATATGCAGGGCAGGTAAAGCAGCCAAGCGTATCTGTGCCTAAGTTCAAACCTACCCCAAACTGGCCCCTACTGGCGCAGATATGCAGGGCAGGTAAAGTAGCCAAGCGTATCTGTGCCTAAGTTCAAACCTACCCCAAACTGGCGCCTAGCATAAAATTGCTTTAATTAATTTTCTGACGTAGATATTCATTACAGGTAGAGCATCGTAAGCTTATCCGTGACAGGTTTACATATTCGGCAATTATTGCTAATGCATTGTTTAATTATTTAAAGTAAAAAAAAATAAAAATAGCAAAAAAACTACCTATTATTTATTTACATTTATAACATGAGCAAAAAGTATAAATTTAATGATGATACTAAATTGTATTTTGTAAGTTTTGCAGTAACAAATTGGATAGATTTATTTATAAGATAAATTTATAGAGAAGTGTTATTAGACAGTATAAAATATTGCCAAAAAGAAAAAGATTTAGATATATATGGTTGGTGCATTATGACTAGCTAGTACATTTAATTATGGGGACTAGGGGTAATGCTCTTAGTAATATAATGAGAGATTTAAAAAAGCGTACAGCCGAAGAATTGCACAAAGCAATAACAAATAATAAAACTTTTTGCCCCCGTTGGTAAACAATTAATTACATAAGCACCCATCAACCCCACTCGTGAGCCGCCAAGGCTTGGTCTTTGACCTGCCGACCCATCAACTCAAGCCATTTGTACTGCTAAGCTAACCCAAATAATGGTTTATAAAATTAAAATGATCAATGCCTTTTTCATAAAATAATGCTGATGAATAATAATAATCTTCTGGCAAATTACAT
>JANMAV010000210.1:0-3302 GCA_031360055.1 Ferruginibacter sp. | reverse complement strand
AGCTACTTTTATTAAATAAGTTCCTTTTAAATATTTACTAAAATCTATTTTATTATAAGTTACACCATTTTGTAATACTAAATTAAATTGAGCTAATATTTTACCATCAATTGTACTAATCGTCATAGTTGCTTTAGTAACAGTTGTAGATTGAATTTTTAATGTAGTCACTGTTGTTACAGGGTTTGGAAATATACTTATATCTACATCATTGTTAGATAAGCGAATGTTTTTAATATCAGTGTACACAAATTTACCGTCAACATCTATTTGCTTTATTCTATAATAAACAATTCCATTGGTTTTTATTGTAAGCAAACCTTTGTCAGTATATGAATAATTATTAGTAATTAAATTATTGTTTTTAGCGGCAACAGAAATTATTTTTTCAAAAGCTATTCCATCAATACTTCTTTCAATTTCGTATGCAGCAGTTGTAGCACTTTCATTATCTACTAACCATTGAAGCAATGCATCATCATTGTTTTTTACAACTGCAAATGATGTAAAGCTCACAGGTAAAATAATGTTAGCAATTGGCACATAAGAATATGATTCATAGGTGCCACCATTTACAGCACCCGGGCCATAAAAAGTATTGGTATAATTTGTATTTTCATTGCCTGAAATTTCAGTGTAAAAAGCTAACTGCAAAGTTGATCCTCCTGAAGGCAAATGTGCCAACCTTACAGTGCTAGTTACAGATGCACCTGCAAACTGAAGCTCTAGAGCATTTACCTCAACCCCATTTGTAAAACTATATACCGGTGAGCCTAGGGTTGTTACTGCAAATAAATACGTGTAGAATCCTCCTTCATTTACCACCTGCGTTAAATAATTTCCGGTTGGTATATAATTACTTAATGGGTTACTTTTTATTGTTACTGTGGGTTGTGGTACAACGGTATTTGGTACTTGCACAGTAAATTGCACATTTGTAATTTGGCCACTAAATGTTTGGTTAGGTTTAATTTTAATTAACACTGAATTTGAGGTAGAGCCTTGTACAATTGTTCCTTGAAAAAGTGCAGATAAAGAACCCGTTTGAGAAAAACAATTTGTTAAACTAAAAACGGAAACTAATAAGAAGAGTATATTTTTTTTGTTCATAATAGTTATTATTGAGTGGTTTATTTATAATTTTAAGGTAACAATTGTGTTTTTACAGCTAGCTCAACATTACCTAAAACATTGCTAAGTAAAAACCCTCTATCATTTTGAGAGCCTTGGTATCTTACAATTCTATTCATATTTAAATCTGCACGTAGGTAGCCGCTAGCAGTACTTAACTCGTTATTACTAACTTCGCTAAGTAGTACGGCTCTATCATTCTGTGAGCCTTGATATCTCACATTTGTATTACCATTTACATTACCAGCATACAACATATTTACACTCCCATTATTAAAATAATTAGTGCCAGCTGTACCAATAAAACTGGAAGCCATTGCTTGGTTTGTAAAATTTAATTTTGTAGCGTTACTTACTAAACCAAGTGTTTGTACAAAATTGGCTGGCTTCGTTGCCATGGCTATATGGTTTCTATGTCTAATAACAATTGTATAATTTGCTGCATCTACATTTTTAAAATACAATGGGCTTACACCATCAATATCTACTACATCACCATCTCTTTGCAGCAAGGCAGATCTTGTTTGTAATACAACATTATTAACTGTAGATGCATCTCTTAACTCTACAAATACCCAATCCACAATATTATCTATAGCTGCTGGTTTATCATTAAAAGCAGTGTTAGTAACTGTTTCAGCATTGGCATTATTTACGTGTGCAAAATAACTATTGTACGGTGCAGCTCGGTAAGGATCAGATGTTGGCAATAAACTACCGGTTGGTGCAGCACCTGAGTTGTAAGCTGCAGTGGTTCGCAATTTATCATCCATTAAAAATGTACTGTTATTGTATGCTCCTTGTAAAAAAATCTTACTATCAAGTAATACAAATTTGTTCATTCCATACAATTCGCCAGTGTTGTTGCCAATTGTAGCAGTTACAGTATTATTTGTAGCATTTTGATTAGAGCCTGCTAAATTCCATTTGCTTCCATCCCAATAAAAACCTTTTAAATCTGTTTCTACTCCTACTACTTTTGTAGGATCAATATAGGTACCAACAGCAGTTGTAGTTCCACCAGTTATTCCTGAAAGGTTAACTGGCCAATAAACCAACAAATATGATTCAGTACGTGGGTTTTTATTAGTGTTTGCAATTGCTTTGGCTTGTACGCTAATTGTAGCATTGCTATATGTACTCCCAATATTAGATAGCACTATTGGCAAATATTCACTTCCTACGCCAACAGGAGAGGTAAGGTTTGATATTGATGATTGTAAAGACCTACGAAGAAAACCAGTACCATTTGTTTCAAAAAATTTGCTAGTTCCCATACCAGTAGTTGTAGCAGTGTCTGAAAGTGAGGCATTGAAGTTTGATAAAACAATTTTGCCATTGGTAAATAAAACTCCATTATTTATTACCACATCGCTAATAAGGTTTGCATTGTTTACATTATCAATTTGTAAAATTGGTAATGAAAAGCCATTCATGTTTATTTGTTGAGTTATGCTACCATTTAAAAGCAAAGTACCTAAGCCTGTAATATTTTCATTACTATTTACATCACCTTGTACGTCTACATAAGCTCCATTTTGAATATTTATTACAGCACCACTACTTACAAAAATTTGAGCATTTAAATTAATGGTTGTAATACAAAATAAAACAATACAAATGTTAAGTTTAACCATAGCATTACATTTTATTATGTACTAAAATTAAAATAGTAACTAATTTATGTATGGCTCTATTTAGTAAATGGTTTTATTTATTGAGCAAATGGCAAACGGAAAGAAATTAAAAAGATTTTTGAAGAAGGTTACTAAATGCATAATTTTATGCATAAAAAGAATGCAAAACAAAAGCAAACTTTACAAATTTTTACTAATAATTTTTACTGGTATTACAGGTATATATTGGATAGTTGCAAATGCAACAAATATTTACGATGTTAAGTTTGTAGGAGTTGTGTATGAAATACTTTGGTTACCAATGATTTTGTTATTGTTTTTATTGCCCGTTTTGCACAGCATATATTTTTATAAATTTGGGCTCAATAATAAAATTTTAATGTTTTCGTTTGGGTTTAGCATAACCGTTTTATTGATTATTATTTTTTCCGGCTAACATGATTATTGTACATTATTTCAAATAGTTCTTTATCATAAGCTTGCTCTTGTATATAACTTTTAAATTCCTTTATTAATTTTTTAGCAACACTGTTT
>JANMAV010000088.1:0-12699 GCA_031360055.1 Ferruginibacter sp. | reverse complement strand
ACAATATATACCTGCAGGTTTAGGATCGTTAATTGGTGCACTATACCCACTATCAGTAGTAATTTTAGAAAGAGTTTTTTTTAAAAGCAAACGGATAACCGCTATAACTATAGCTGGTTTGTTTTTAGGTATAAGTGGCATTGCAATTGTGAGTTACGAAAGTGCTTTTAAACACACAGGCCCCAACTTTTTATTTGGGTTAGGATTATCAGTAACTGCAATGTTAAGCTGGAGTATAGGCACTATTTTTATGGCTCGAAATAAAATGGATATTAACCCATATTATGGCGTAGGTTGGCAAATGATTTTAAGCAGCGCTATACTTTTTGTTATTATGCAAACCACACAACCTGTTGTTCCTCTTTTTGAAATAAGTACAAAAGTATGGTTGGTAATTGGCTATTTGGTTTTGCTAGGGAGTTTGCTAGCATTTATAGCGTTCATATATTCAATGAAGGTACTACCTGCTGCAGTGGCATCGTTATATGCTTACATAAACCCTTTTGTAGCAATGATTACGGCATATTTTGTGATAGATGAAAAGCTAAGTGTAAATATTTTATGGGGCTCTATTGTTACACTTACAGGAGTTTTTTTAGTAAATTATTCAATAAAAAGAGGTAACAAAATTATTGCTGAGCCAGAATTATAATTTTGCCTAAATAGCTTTAGGCAATTTCGGCAAGAAAAGTTTCATATAAATTTTTCCAACCTAAAAACTCTTTACTTGTGCCAATAAAGTTGTTGTGAAAAATAGTAATTAAGTTTCCACTTATTTGTTTACAAATATTATAATAGTACGCTAATTGCTCCGCAGATTCTTGTACAGTAAATTTTTGTTCATAAAAGCAATTGGCATCCATAAAACAAAATGGATGAATCCTTAATGAAGTACTGTTTTCATTTACTAAATCATACCAATAAAAACTTGAGGCTACAGAAGCTCTAAAACCATTTATACTACCATAGCCCATGCTATAATCATTTACAATGCCAATTGAAATTAATTGTTGATAGGTTTTGGGTAAGGTAAGTTTTATGTAATGTTGTCTAGAATTAATAATGTTTGTAGCTGATATTTGCTGTAAGATATTTTTTTCTTGTTCAATAATTTTTTGTGCAATATTACTTTGCCAACTTGGGTGCAAGCCTATAGTATATTTTGCAGCATGTTGTTGTATTAGCAATTGCATAGCAGGGTTGCTTGGCAAAATATTTTTATCATATTCAGAATTTTTAAGGGATACTAAAAAAAAATAAATGGGTTGTAAATTATATTTTCTGTGTAGCTGATGTAAAATTTCATAACTATCGAATGGATCTTTTTTGGCACCAATTAATGTGCTTAAACGTTGAAAGGATGGGCTTTTTAAAAAACCTCCAACATTTCTCACAAGCCCTTTGTGTTTATAACTCCACCCCATATCAATATCGTAAGTGGGAGTAAATGAGAAGGGTTTACTGTTAAAAACTAATCCTGAAAAATTTTGAAGCATCACATTTTTGAAATCATGCAACCAAATATTTATTAAGGGCAGCTTCAAAAAGCCTTCTGAAAAAGCTAGGGAATTTGTATGTGCATAGCGTACATGTAAATCTTTTATATGAGGTAAATATTCTTCGTAACGAGATATTAAATAAAAGGTTGCTGCAAAAATATCAAAGGGGTAATTCCCTTGCTCTGTTTTAAAAAATGCTTTATTGTTATTGTGTGTAAAGCAAGTGGTTTGTTGTGGGGTAATATTGTTTTCAAACAATAAGCTGTGTGGAAAGATTTGAAAAACACCTTCAATACTACTACTACTATAATTTATTTTTTCTGCATCGTGCTTTCTAAAATTTATTTCATCGGTAGTAATGCTATATGACATTGCCAATATATCAGTAAAAATTGTTTTACATGTGTATTGTAGGCGTGGGCTTGATTGTGTGCAGAATATGAGTAGCATTACTTATATTTCAATTGTTGGTTTCTGCTAGAATAAAATACTGATGTGATGAATATTATCTGTTTTTCTCATAATATTTATAAATTATTGCAAGGGGAAAAACAGGTAAATATGTTTCTCTATAAGACTCATTTTTAGAAACCCCACTTTTTGGGAAAGTTAAAATTTGGACTAATTTTTTATCAAATTTTTCATAAAATCTATTTCCCAAACCAATCGCTGACTTTTGGTAATAATCGTAAATGTCATCTAATTCAGACAATACCCTCTTTGATAATTTTAACTTACAAATCATGCAATTGATTTTTTAGTTTTTTTTATTAAAGTGAGCTCTTACATCTTCTAAAGGATATGCCTCATCTTTTCCCGATTCGTAATCTGCATACTCTTTATCAAACTGTTTTATAAGGTCTTGATCTTTCCACCATTTATAAGTTTCTATTTCGGTTTCTAGCATGGTAAAAATAGCTTTCACTTTTTTATCGTCTGCTTCCTTTATGTAAGTGTGTAGTTTTTCTCTTATGGCTAATGCTCCCATTTGTACTATTTTATACAGTAAATTTAAACCTTTTCTTTTTCTTTCCACAACTCATTAAATGTTTTTTTGCTAAAGTTTAGGTTGCCTCTATGCCTTGTCCAATCTTTAAAAATACCATTTACAAAAGCATTTTTTAGTGGGCCAGTACCCATATTCATCATACCTCTATGTAGGCTGGCAAACTTCCATAATTTCCAGGCTTGGCGTTCAGCAAAACTAGTAAGGCCTTCTTCAGCAGCTTCTTTTCTGTTGTCTAATAACAGCTCATGCAAATTTATTTTTACAGCACACACTTCTGTACAATTGCCACAAAGGCTTGAGGCATGGCTAAGGTGTTTAAAATTTTCCATGCCCTGAAGATTAGGGGTAATAACACTGCCTATTGGGCCACTATAGGCTGCACCATACGTATGGCCACCAATGTTTTTGTAAACTGGGCAAGCATTTAAACAAGCGCCGCAGCGTATGCAATACAAGCTTTCTCTTTGCTTAGGGTTTTGGAGAATATTGGTACGACCATTGTCTAACAAAATAACATACATTTCTTCCGGGCCATCAACCTCGTTGGCTTGCTTGGGGCCTGCAATAATGCTATTATACACCGTAATTTTTTGCCCTGTGCCAAAGGTGCTAAGTAATGGCCAAAACAAATCTAAATCGGTAAGTGATGGTATTACTTTTTCTATACCCACCACCACAATATGAGTTTTAGGAAAGGCACAACTTAATCTACCGTTACCTTCATTTTCAGTAACGGCAATAGCACCAATATCGCTAATAATAAAGTTGGCACCGGTAACACCTACTTCGGCTTCTACATATTTTTGCCTCATTATTTCCCTAGCTTTTAGGGTCATTTGCTCAGGCGTATAATCTAGCGGTGTGCCTAGTTTTTCATGAAACAATTTGGCTACATCTTCTTTGCTTTTGTGCATAGCCGGCGTTACTATATGGTAAGCCGTTTCGCCATCAAGCTGTTGTATATATTCTCCAAGGTCGGTCTCTATGCTTTCTATACCATGTTTTTCGAGGTTATCGTTTAAGTGAATTTCCTCTGTAACCATGCTTTTGCTTTTTACCAAGGTTTTACAATTTTTGGCTTTGCAAATGGCTAAAATTTCATCCATGGCTTGGGTAGCATTCTCCGCCCAAATTACTTTACCCCCACGGGCAGTAAAGTTTTTTTCAAACAGTTCCAACTGCTCATCTAACGTTTCTATTGCCCTCCATTTGGTGTTTTTGGCCCTTTCTCTTGCCAAGTGTATATCATCAAACTGCTCCTTACCTTTTGGCACTACAGCATTGTACTTACCAATATTAAAATTGATGGTACGGCGATGCTTTAAATCGGCTGCTTTGGCGGTGCTTTTTTCTTTAAAAAGGGAGGCTGTATTTGTCATTGTTATTTTTTAATTCACACAAAGAAACTAAGGTTACAAAGTTCACAAAGGCATTTTAAAGATTTATTTTGTGGGCAAAGTTGAAAAATGGTATTTTGCTTGACCTAGCCCCCCGACACAAGTGTAGGGGCAGGCAGATAGAAGCGGCTAGCTTTTTTTGCCTGCCTTTGAGGCAAAAAAACTAATAGCGAATAGCTGGGAACAAATGTTGAACAAAGCCTAAATGTTGATGCTTCAAAAAAGAAAAAATGTGATTAGTTTTTTATTCACCATTGACTATTCACTATTGACCATTCACTACTTAACCACTTCCAACTCCTTACCAACTTTTACAAATGCTTCAATAGCTTTATCCAAATGGGCTTGCTCATGTGCTGCACTAAGCTGTACCCTAATACGGGCTTGGCCTTTGGCTACTACCGGAAAAAAGAAACCGATTACATAAATACCTTCATCTAACAGTTTTGCTGCAAAGTTTTGAGCCACAACGGCATCGTACAACATGATAGGCACAATTGGGTGCTCACCAGGTTTAATATCAAAACCAGCGGCAGTCATTTTCTCCCTAAAATATTGGGTGTTGTAAGCCAATTTATCTCTAAGCTCAGTTGTTTCACTAAGCATATCAAGCACGGCAATACTAGCTCCTACAATGCTTGGTGCCACAGTGTTTGAGAATAAATATGGCCTGCTGCGTTGGCGTAACATTTCTATCACTTCTTTTTTACCACTGGTAAAACCACCACTAGCTCCGCCAAGGGCTTTGCCAAGAGTGCCGGTTATAATATCTATACGGCCCATTACACCTCTATGCTCATGTGCCCCACGACCGGTTTTACCTAAAAAGCCTGAGGAGTGGCATTCATCTATCATTACAATAGCATCATATTTATCGGCAAGGTCACAAATTTTATCAAGCTGTGCAATAGTGCCATCCATACTAAAGCTACCATCAGTTACTATTATACGACTGCGTAAGTTGGCAGTTTCTTTCAATTTCTCTTCTAAATCAGCCATGTTGTTATGCTCATAACGGTAGCGCTGTGCCTTGCACAAACGTACGCCATCTATTATACTTGCATGGTTTAGGGCATCGCTAATTATAGCATCTTGCTCATTAAACAATGGCTCAAACACACCGCCATTTGCATCAAAGGCGGCGGCATATAAAATGGTATCTTCTGTACCTAAAAATTTGGCTAATTTTTGCTCCAACTCTTTGTGAATATCTTGTGTACCACATATAAAACGTACGCTACTAAGGCCATAGCCACGGGTATCTATATATTTTTTTGCTGCCTCTACCACTTTTGGGTGATCGCTTAAACCTAGGTAATTATTGGCACAGAAGTTTAAAACTTGCTTGCCGTTTACTTCTATTTGGGCACCTTGTGGGCTACTTATTATTCTTTCATTTTTAAAGAGCCCTGCAGTTTTAATTTCTGCTACTTCAGCGCCTATGCGTTCGGCAAATTGATGATTCATTTACATATGGTTTTATGTTGTGTAAAAATACTAATTATTTGTTGTAGGCTGCAGCTAAACATTTTACACATTTAGAAATTTATTAAACACAAAAACAGCCAATATTTACTATGTTATTAGAGAATATTGGCTGTTTGTATTGTAAGTAATAATTAACCAGGCATACGGCTAATGTTTTTCTCAATAAGTTTTATTTGCTCCACAATTTGTGGGGTAGTTGGCTTAAGAGCTTTTACTTTTCTAAAATACTCTTTTGCCATACGATACTCTTTTTTTGCCATCATAATGCTACATAATTGCAAGTATGCTGCGGCACTATTTTCTTTATCGGGCAGGCCAGCACGTATGGCAGCTTTTATGTATGCTTCAGCTTCTTTACGGTTACCTTTTTGTAAGCTTAGCATACCTAACTGAAGTTTATTAGGCCCTTCTGCCTGTTTAGTTAGTGCACCGCCACCAAGCTCCAAGCTTTTTTTCATGTGTTTTTCAGCTACTTCAAAATCTTGATTTACCATGGCAAGGTTGCCTTTAATGGTGTAATAGACTGATCTCATTGGCTTAATGAGGAGCTGAGGAAAAATAATTGAATCGACTGTTTTTTTAGCTCCTTCCATATCTCCAGCTTCCATTTGTGTTTGTATAATTCTCATAGGGCCAAATAAAAAATGCCCAGCTAAAAGTACAACAGCAATAAAATATAATATAAATGATGGCCAAAAACTGGTTTGCATATTTACAAAAATGGCTAAAGCTAAAAAAGCCAGGCCCAGCCATAAACGATATTTAATAATGGGGTTCATCCACTTCATGATACATAAAATTTGAGTGCAAAGATAATGGCAGAAGTGGTTTGAACTAAGAAATTTGATGTATGATTTTGGAATTCCTTATTTTTGCAGCCTTACTGAAACTATAAGCTACATAAGTAGTGTTTTGGCTTTATTAATTTAGTATTTATTGGTCCTGTAGTTCAATGGATAGAATAGAAGTTTCCTAAACTTTAGATCCAAGTTCGATTCTTGGCAGGACCACTTTTAGAATTTTTGTTAGTACCCACATACTTTTTCTGTAGTTCAATGGATAGAATATCCCTACAACGTGTAGGGACTAAACTTTAGATCCAAGTTCGATTCTTGGCAGGACCACTTTTAGAATTTCTGTTAGTACCCACATACTTTTTCTGTAGTTCAATGGATAGAATATCCCTACATTATGTAGGGACTAAATTGTAGATCCAAGTTCGATTCTTGGCAGGACCACAACTAAACTTAAAATATTTACAATTTGTAAATATTAAAATCGATGTAGAAATAATTAAAATAAACAACTAAATATCTATAGCTTAATAATAAACTTTTAGCTATTTATAGGAACAAAAAATCTATTTGAATATTTATCAGCCACAAACTCATCTAAACTAATGTTTTCTAACTTATCGTTTAAAATATTGTAGTGGTGCTCTTTAAAAATATTGTAAATCTCTTTATGATTCATAGTTACTTCAATCATAAAAATAGTTTTGCAAACAGCTATTAATTTTTTTGCACCTAATAAAACTTGATATTCAAAACCTTCAACATCAATTTTAATAAAATTTGGTGTTTTATTTTTTTCCTCAAACACATAATTATCCAGGGTTATCATATCTACCTCCACAGCTATTTTGGTAGCATTGTTTAAAGCATTTTTATTATTTTCATCAAATACACTATAATCTTTTAAAAAGGAATTGTTTTGACCGGTAAGGTTTTCAATGAAAAAACTTGTTTTTTTGTTCTCGTCACCTGCACCTTTTTCTACAATCTCAATATTGTTATTTGATTGGGTGTTTTTTTTGATATAGGGTAAATTATTTATACCCGGTTCAAAAACTGTAAGGTGACCATTAGGTTTTATTAAGTCAGCAAAAATTAGTGACATGTAACCGATGTGGCCGCCAACTTCAATTACAAAATCATTTGGTTTAATTACTTTTTTAAAACTATTAACGGTATCTAACTCTCTATTTTTTGCATAAAACCAATATCCTTTGTGTTGATATAGGTTTAAGTTTAAATTTTGTTTAGTATAGTGGTGCTTAATATTAATATCTCTATTAAAGGTTTTTAATATATTTAATACTATTTTTCTAACTAAATTCATGCTTATTAATATTTACAATATTAGTGATTGAAGATTTTTATAATTGATTATAAGTTGTGGCTTATAATTTTTTGCAGTAGTAATATTATTTGGGTGTATATTATTTTTTTCGTCCTTAATTTGAATAGTTTTCCAACCTAGGGTATTAGGTATGTAAAAATCTTTTGCCACATTATCAGCAAAATAAACAAAATTAGCGTTAGGAAAATTATTTATTATTGCTTGAAACGAATTTGGTGATAATTTATTAAAACCAACTTCCTGAGATATGTAAATATTATTTTTAAAAAGTTTTTCAATTCCCAGAACTTTTATTTTATTTCGTTGCGTTACACTTCGGCCATCGGTTACTAAGGCAAATTTATAATTACCCTTTTTATTTTTAATAAATTGAGCACATGCTGGCACCAATGAAATAGTAGGGATATGATACCTATAAATATCAACTAGTTCATTAATGGTTACATTAAAATTGTATTTTTCTTTTATAATATCAAAAACTGGTTGTTTGTTTTTAAATAAATTAAAAAGTTCTTTGTAAATATTTTTTCCAATTTGAATTTCTAATATTCTAGCAATTTCAAAGTATGCTGATTTAACAAAATCAATTTCTTTAAACAGCGTATCATCCAAATCGAAAACTATAACAGTATTATATTTTTTTTTCATAGTTTTCAATTACGAGTTCGTTATCATGTCTTAATAATAATAAATTTTCTTTCCAATCAGCATAAAAACTAATCTCTTCATCTAATATGTACTCTTTTATAATCCATGCAGGAAAATTTGCATTGGCTAAATAAGATAGCGGATACCCACCACCAAAACGGGGATTAATTTCTATACCATATATAGTGCTATTTGTTTTGTGTGCAAACAATTGCAAGGTTATACAGCCTATAAAACCAGAAATGTTATCTAAATTTTTAAATACAAATTCAACAATAAAATTTTTTACAGTTAGTCCTTTACTTATTTCACCATGCCTCGTTTCCATTCTTAGCCTTGGTACTATGCATTTTATTTGGCTTAGTTTATTGTAATAAATATCAACTGTATACTCATCGTAATCATTTTTAGGTAGGTATTCTAAAAACATCATATCACTATTAGCTAGTACATTTTCACAAATATCTTTAGATGAATTGGCTAGTAAAAGATTATTACTGCTGCTACCATTATAAGGTTTTATAAAAGTTGGATAAACAATGTTTGATTTATTGTACTCAGTAGGCACATTAAAACCGTGTTGGGAAAAGAAGATGTTGGTAAGCCTTTTATCTCTACAAATTTTTATAATATCTACGCTTGATAATATTAATTTACAGCCAATATTATCGAAAGCATTTTTATTGTTAATAAGCAGTAGTAATTCTGTATCTATTGTTGGAATGAGCAAACCTATTTCGTTTGTTTTACAAATATGTACTAGCGTATCAATATAATCTGCGTCAGTAAATTTACCCACCCTAAAAGCCCCATCAGCTACTTGGCAGGCCGATGATAGTGCAGGATTTAAATCAGTACAAAAAACCCTTGCATCATCTGCAACCAAATTTTTTAACTCTTTTTTAAAATAATTTATCAAAGAAACTCTTCTACCTGCAGAAGTTATTAAAATATTTTTTTTCATAAAAATTAAACAATATTTTTTAGAATAGATGTTATTTGGTTAAAATTGGAATTGGTACAGCATCATTTTTTTGTATAATAAGTTCCGCTTTTTCATAACAAGTATTAAAATTATATTGTTGTAATAATGATTTTAATTTACCAGTTATGCTAGGCCTAAACAAATTCCATTTAAAATTTAAAGCTAACACTTTACTTTTTGAATATGTAGCTGTTGATGGATAATTTGCTGAAACATCAATTGCTTTTGAATCAAACTCGTAAGGGTGCATGTAAATCATGCTATCCTTCTGTTGGGTGCTAATACATTTAAAAATCTTATTAAGTAAAAAGCCTGGAAATAATCTAAAATAGCCACCACCGCAAACCGGTATCGGTTTGTTTAAAAAATGACCAATCGTCATGGGCAACTCTACAATTTTTTTACCGTTGGGCAAAATATATAAAGCATCATTGGTAGGAAACTTAGGAATTCCATATCTTGGCAATTCCATCGGAAAAATGCTGCTATCGTATGTAAGCCCTAATTCAGTAAGCGATTGAAGTAGATATAGGTTTTCATTTTTTATAGAAAAAAACGGTGCTCTATAACCATATACAGGTGCACCAATAATATCTGTAACAATTTTTTGGCTGGTTGCTATATCATCTTTTGCTTGCTCAGGCGTTAAGGTAAACATAGCCACATGGTTTTGCCCATGCAGAGCAATTTCATGGCCTCGAGCTGCTATTAGTTTTACTAATTTTGGCTTATACGCTGCTAATTTACCCAATATAAAAAAAGTTGCTTTACAATTTGTTTCATCAAATAAATTGAGCATAATATCTGTTTGCCGCTCTATAGCTTTTTGAGTTGGTTCTGTAAATTTTCCAAATTCATATTTGCTACATAGCTGGCTAAAATCTTCCCAATCTATGCTCATTGTACTAGTTGCCATGTTATGCTACTGCTTTATTTATTTGCTCAATATATTTATTTACTACAATACTTTTTTCATATTCTTTTTGCACTTTAAGCCTGCCTTGCTTACCCATTTCTATTCGTTGTGCTTCAGTAAGGGCAAGCATTTTACGTAATGCTACTTCTAACGATGCTGCATTTTGAGGCTCACATAAAATACCGTTTAAGCCATCTACCACTACATCTTTACAGCCTGTTACATTGGTGGTTACTATTGGCCTTTCCATGCTTGCTGCTTCTAATAATGAGTTAGATAAACCTTCTCGGTACGATGCTAATACAAAGCAATTACACTGGGCAATAAAGGGACGTACGTCTCTAGTTTCTCCTTTGTAAATTATGCCTTCATGCTGCCAATCATCTAAATCTTTTTGAGTAAAAGTTAGCTTGCCAGTATTTTGTAACCACAATGGACCAACAATCCAAAACTCCACATTTTTATAATCTTTTAAAATATTACGTGCTGCAATTACCATTTCTTCTACCCCTTTTATTTTTACTAATCTACCTATAAAAAGGAAAATAAATTTATCATTTGATGGCCTGGGTTGCGGTGCAAATTTTTCTGTTTCAATACCACTGCCAGGTATTAAAACAGCTTGTTTTTTATCAACATAATTTTTATTTACTAAATGTTCAAAATCATCGGTATTTTGAAAAAACACGGTACTTGGGTTTTTTAAAACTGCTTTGTAAAACAACCTACCAATTTTGTAAACAAACCCATCTATATGAAATGGCACCCCAGTACCTGTTATATTTGATAATGTAGGTATGCCTAACATTTTGCAAACAATGTTGCCATAAATATTTTGTCTTGGTGTAAATGTTAAGCACACATCAGGCTTAATGTTTTTTATAGTTTTACGTAAGCGTTGTAGGTATTTTAATACATGAATGGGGTTTGTGTTACTTGTACCAATATCTATACATGTTGCATTAATGTTTTTTAACTGCTCAGCATATTCAACTTTACCGTACGATAAAATGTACACATCAAAACCTGCTTTTGCTAAAGCATGCATTAGTGCATTACGTATGGTAACGCTTGCGGCAAAATTATTTTCTAATACTACTATTTTTTTCATTTACATTATTTGGTTTCACACTACTTGTCCCGTTTTTACGGGAAAGATACAAAGATTACAAAGCCACAAAGATTAACGTACATCAAAATTATACAATCCGAAATCCCAATTATTAAAATCTAACACAGCATCATCAAGCTCAGTTTTTATTAAAACTTCCCCACAAAAATTAAGCTTTTTAGGCTCTTTTGTTACAGGAACTTTAATAAGCGATGTTTGGGTAAAAAACAATTTACCTACATACAAGATAATATCTGCTCTTTCATTTTTTAAAATATAGCTTACCGCTTTTGCTAAACTTTTAGCATCTTTTTTTTGCTCACTGTTGTAAAAATCTATTATGTAAACAGTATTTATTCCATCCTCCACATCTGCCCTATAAAATAAAGCGAAACTGTTTTCTTTTACTATTGTATGATTTTGATTATACCTATGTTTTTCCATTATTGGCTCATTAGGTAATAAGTAAATGGCAGGTTTTTTCTCTACATTATTTACAAGGCTATTTTTTAATTTGTTACCTATACTTGTGCTGTGAGCAAATAGTAAACTTAAGGTATTTATCCAGTTACTACTTTTTTTAACGTTACCAAAACGCACTGGCAGCGCATAATACGGCAGGTTGCCAATATCTTTCCACTTTAGTACATGCTTAAAGTATGGATACGAATTGTGGTTAGGTACTGCCATGGTTAATGATACATTTTCTGCTATCATTAACGTTTTTAAACCATTGTAAATTTTATACAAAGCATACGGATCTTTACGAAATGCCTGTACTACAAATAAGCCTACCAACAGACCAAATATTTTTTTCTCCCCTTTGTACATGTACTCATACGGCACAGCACTACATGCACCTACAACCTCACCATCCTGCTCCATAAGGCAATGCAAACTGTAGCCTTTTACAGTAATATTGTATTGCTGCTTAAAATGTGCAACAGGAAAATCTTTTTCAAAAACGGTATTAAAATTTTTTACTAACGATTGTAATTGATGGCTGCTAAGCTGCTTTGTGGTATAGGTATTAAATGTAACAGCACTCATTATGAATTAGTTTTTTGCATTATTCAAAAAAATATTTTGCCCATTTATATGAGCAGGTGCTGTAACTAAAAATGCTACTGTTTCAGCTACTTCTTGTGTAGTTAATAATTTTTTTAGTGGGTGGGTTTTTACCATATCATCTTTAAGTCTGCTATCAAGCTCACTGTTTAATGGGGTATCCATAAACTCTGGCGATACACAATTACTTTGTATATTAAACTGCACATTTTCAGCTGCCCAACTTTTGGCCATACTCAATAAATAATTTTTTTCGGCAGTATATGCTGCCCAACCCGTAAGCGGCATACCAGCAATGGCTGAGCTTAAAATAGTAATTATTTTGCCTGATTTTTTTTGCCTGGCTACTTTAATAAATGCAGCAGTTATTTTTAATACTGGTAAAATATTATAAGACTGAAAAATGTAACCAATCTTACGGCAACGTAACCAAGCT